>NC_014652.1:2642500-2770676 GCF_000166355.1 Caldicellulosiruptor hydrothermalis 108 | reverse complement strand
TAATTTTTAGAAGCACTATTAAATATACCAAAAAAAATTATCCACATCAATAAGAAAATATATTTTGAGAATCAAATTTTCCACAGTGAGAAATTTGTCTACACCCTGTTAAAAGTCTGTGGATAAAAACTGTGGATATGTGGATTATTTTTGTGAATTAAATTTATCAAAATTAGATTTTCACATGTGGATATCTTGATTAACGATGGTTGACTTTTTATAAGAATACTGCTTTGAAGAAGGTGCAGTAAAAGAAAGGATTTTAAAAGATTAAGTAAACATAGTTTTTTCTGTGGACAATTTTTCATGTTATTTTTAAGAGTTTTTAAGTTTTGTGTTTACATAAATAGAGAAAATAGCTTGTCAAAGAGCTTTTCAATCAAAATGTGCGGATTTGGCACGTTTTTCTTGGTATTCAAGATTAAACTTAGAACAAGTCCTGTGAAAATCAAAAGGCTTGTGAAAAACATCTCTTTTTGGAGATACCTTCTTTTTAAGATATAATACTCTGCTGCAAAAAGTGACAAGTAAAAAATAACTAAAAATCCTATGTTCATGGCCCTTTTTTCTCCTTGAATTTCACTCTTTCATCATACCAAATCGCCTTATGAAAGGCTTTACAACAATTGAGACCGAAATAGAATTTTTGTCAAACTTTAAAGGCTTTTTGTATGAAGAGTAATAAATATCGCCAAGGTGCAGAATGTCGCAATTGAGTTCAAACGATTTTTTCAATGCCTTTTGAATGTCGTTTCTGATAGATTTGCTAAGATCTTTTTTTATTTTTTCCACCAAAGAACTTGAGATATAAGAGTTTGAATGTTTTTCACCAAGGTTTGTCTCAGTGATTATTTGCAAGGTAAAGAAAGCTTTGCCGTCTTTTCTTTTAACATCGATGGTGCTACTGTTTTGTATAAGTTCTAACGAAAATAAGTCTTTGCCAAGCTTTACAGGATATATCCCGCTTTTTATTTTGCCAGCTGCCCATAAAAGTCCTCGCATCTGCTCGTGTGTAAGATACCCTACAAGCTTGTAGTTACTAAACACTGCCATTTTTTCTACGTAAAACATCTGTGTCTGAGAAGATTGTTTTAAGGGTGATTTTGTTGTCACAAAAGGAACAACTGCAGTTTTTGACTTTGTATTTGACATCTTTTGAAATTCGTATAGCCTAACAGGAAACGTTTTTGCGTTTGCAAAGTAATTCTTTATTACATTTTCAAGCTCTTTTGCAGGTATTGACTCTATTGGGACAGTTGCATCCAAGAATTTTTCAATGTCATCAGATGTAACAATGAAATATGCATCTGGACGAAATTCATGATACCTTAAGAATATATCAAGAACATTTTCAATTCCTTGATGTGCAACTTTTTCGCTAATAACAATAATCTTATTGTGTGAAAAGAAAAGCTTTTTATCACATGAAAGTGTTGCGTTTCGGATAGCGTCAAATACGCTTTTGCCTGTTGATGAAAAACACCACA
This sequence comes from Caldicellulosiruptor hydrothermalis 108, assembly GCF_000166355.1. Taxonomy (NCBI): domain Bacteria; kingdom Bacillati; phylum Bacillota; order Caldicellulosiruptorales; family Caldicellulosiruptoraceae; genus Caldicellulosiruptor; species Caldicellulosiruptor hydrothermalis. Next base: position 2,769,189 of record NC_014652.1, on the reverse strand, counting down.
CTCCTTTTTGTTGAGAACTGGATGGCAGATTTGTTGGATTTTTAAGCACCTTTGGTTTTAATACCTGGAATGTGAGCTTGAACTGCCCGCTTTGGTTTTTGTCAACTCCAACTGCCTGAACAATCAATATGTCGTTGAGCTCTTTTCTGTTCCAGCAACCTGTCAGAAAAGCTGGTATTAAAAAAAGCAGTGTTAAAGCAGCTACAAACTTTTTCATTTCTTTCTCGACCTCAACTTTATTTTTGCAAATATGAGAGTGAAAAGCGGTATGAAAAATATAAAGATATACGAGTACAGGGTAAAATACCTGTAGCTCATGAACCTATCAAGAGACAAAAAGTCGGGGATTATATAAAACACAAAAGGTGTAAGCATGCATGTAAAAGGAATTGCGTATGCAAAATAGTCTGCAGTATTTCTTAGCTCCTGTACAGTTGTAAGAAGGATGTACATGAAATACGCGATTTTGAGAAATATGCCCATTATCCATATGGCCATGTGGAGGGATTCAAACCTTTCAAGAAACTCTGCCACGCTCAGCACTTTGATAGCAGAATAAAATGGAAATGAGAGCCTGCTTGCCTGAGAATATCCAAAAAGAGAAAGTACAAGCACTGTGATTGCAAGATAAAATATGTCAACCAGCAAGAAAGCCAGTGCAATGGTTTTTGTCATGTCTTTCGATATACAGTTTTTGTTCTTGACTATATACGGGTTTATCATACCAATCGTGATTATTTCAGAACTCAGTGAACACAGGTATATTCCGCCAAAAATAGACTGTGATATATTTTTCTCTAAAACAGGTTTTAAAGCTGAAGGGTCAAAAAATCTTAAAGATATTATCATGATAATTGCAAGACTTAGCATTGTAATGAATGTTGTTATCTGGGCAAATCTTGCCAGAGGCTCTATCCCTTTTTTAAGTGCATAAAGACAGACAGTCAACATTGTCACTATCAAAAAAAGGATTGGTGTTTCTGGTAAGGCAGCTGTTGCCATGAACTCAACAAACTGTGCAACCTGTATTGCTGTGATGTGAAAGAAAAACCACACATAAAGGATAGACAAAACTATTGATGCTCTTCCAAATATGATACTGAGTATACTTGTAAATGTCTGGTTTGGAAACAAAGAACAAAGATAAATAAGGGGCAGTGATGCTAAGATGGAAAAAGGATACATGAACACAACCGAAAGCCACACATCCTGGTTTTTTGGCGGTGCATTGAATATTGGCAGAAATGTCAGCACCATTACTATTCTGTTGACAAAAAATAGACACAAAAACTGTGAATATGATATCTTTGAATTTGACATTTTACTGGTCTACCACCCAACCTTAGAAATTTTTATTGAGGATGATAGGTCGCTTTTTCAAGATTCGCCAAGGAAGTCTTACAAACACGTCTTTGAGGTCATAGACCACCATTGGAGCTATGGGTGCAAGATAGTTTACTCTAAATGATTTTAAACTACAAAGATGAATGAGCATCAAAATCAAGATAAGCATTATTCCATAAAGACCACAGATGGCAGACATAAAAACACACGCAAACCTTATGATTGTGGCTGCATCAGAGATTGCAGGAATCATAAAAGTGGATATTGCGGTAAATGCGACTGTCACAACCATCGGAGCGCCGATGAGTCCGGCTGACACTGCTGCCTCGCCAATCACAAGAGCACCAACAATAGAGATTGCCTGGCCCACCGGCCGTGGAAGCCTCACACCAGCTTCTTTTAATATTTCGTATATTACAAGCATTGTGAGTGTTTCTGCAAACGATGGAAAAGGTATTCCCGCCTGGGCGCTTGCAATGCTAATTAAAAGCGATGTTGGCAAAAGCTCCTGGTGAAATGTTGTAACTGCAATGTACAGTGCCGGCAGGGTTGTTGCTACAAAGAACGAAAAGTATCTCAAGAGCCTTACAATGCTGTAGTAGTACGGCCTTGAATAGTAATCCTCGCTTGTCTGGAAAGCTTCAACAAAAAGGTAAGGAACGGTCAGAGCAAAAGGTGTTCCGTCAACAAGTATTGCAACCCTCCCTTCCATAAGTTTTCCGACAACCACATCCGGTTTTTCTGAGTTTCCGACAGTTGGAAAGATTGAATATTTGCCGTCTTCTATGAAAGATTCTATATACCCTGATTCGAGAATGTATTCCATATCAATCTTTTCAAGGCGTCTTTTTACCTCATCTACAAGCTCTTTTTTTGCAATGGATTCTATATAGCATATTGCAATATCTGTTTTGGATATTTTTCCAATCTTGATTGACTCAATCTTAAGTTTCGGGTCACGTATCTTTCTTCTGATTAGTGCTGTGTTTGTTCTCAAGTTTTCAGTAAAACCTTCCCTTGGTCCTCTTACAACAACCTCTGTGTTTGGCTCTTCAATTCCGCGGGACTCCCATCCGCGCACAGATATCAAAAGACATCTGTCTATGCCATCAATGAAAAGTGCAACATCCCCACACAATATACAATGTACTATCTTTGCCCAGTCTTTCTCTTCTGTTATGCAGTGGCTGTACAGAATGTTTTCTTTGATGAGGGTGTAAACCTCTTCACATGTAGATTGGTCCTTTTTGTAAATGCTGATATCTCTCATGAGCGGTTTTAGAATGTGTTCATTTATTACCACCTTGTCAACAAGCCCGTCTATCATGACAAGAAAAGCTCTTATATTGCTACTTCCAATCTTGAACTCTCTTATTATAAGGTCGCTGAAATTTCCAAACTCATCCCTGATATTTTGAATGTTCTGGGCGTAGGATGATGTGATTGAGTTAGAAGCAGAAGATTTTTTCATCTTTGATTTACTCCTTCATTCACACCTGTTTCTAAGTTATAGTTTTGCATAGAAGAAAAAATAATATGCAAGTAATTTTAAAAAGTTGTATAATTTTTAACAGGAGACTGAAAGCGTGTTGGAGCAATGAAAAGAAAGTTAATAAACAACAAAAACAACCCTTTGACTTTTTTGTATGATTTGGAGTATAATAAAATTTGTTTTACTGTATGTTGAAGGGTAAAAATAGAATGCGGTAGAAACTTTTTTGGAGGGAGGAGGGCAGAATATGAAAAGGACATACCAGCCTCATAACAAGAGAAGAAAAAGAACACACGGATTTTTGGTGAGAATGAGAACAAAAGGCGGAAGAAAGGTTTTAAAAAGAAGAAGACTGAAAGGTAGAAAAAGACTTGCAGTGTAGTGGAAGACCACTTTAGAGCTAAAAAGTGGTCTTTTTGCTTAAAAAAAGAAAAGGTTGTAATAAGAAAATATAGTAACAAGGAAAGAAAGTGAATGAACAAGTTTGTTACGCTCAAAAAGAATGAGGAGTTTGAAGCGTGCATAAGAAGAGGAAGGTTTGCGGCGCAGGAGAAGGTTGTTGTGTATTCATTGAAAAACGGGCTTTCAATTAGCAGGTTTGGGATTTCAATGTCTGCAAAGCTTGGCAAAGCAACAGCGCGAAATCGGTTTAAAAGAATTGTGCGGGCTTGGATTTTAGAAAACATTGATAAAATCAAGCAGGGATTTGACATTGTGGTGATTGCAAGAAAAATAAAAGATGATAAAATAAAGGCAAGGGAGATACATTTAAAAGACTTTAAAGATGACCTTGAAAAGGCTTTTAAAAGACTTAGGCTTTTGAAAGAGGAATGAAAGATGAGAGTAAAAAAATATATTTTACTAACATTAAAATTTTTGATAAGATTTTATCAGAAGTTTATATCACCGCTAAAGGTTGTGCCAAGCTGCAGGTTTTACCCGACATGTTCTGAGTACACACTGCAGGCAATTGAAAAGTATGGGTTTTACGGGCTGTGGCTGGGATTTAAGAGGATTGTAAAGTGCCATCCGTTTCATCCCGGTGGATATGACCCTTTGAAGTAGAAATAATTTGAAATAGAATACAAAAAGTTAGAAAATTAGAGGAGGATAGAAATTTTGAACCCGACATGGCTTGATTTTTTGGCAATTCCGCTTGGAAGACTTTTGAAGCTCATATACGACTTTTTACACGGCGCTCACATTCCAGGAAGCTATGGTATTGCTGTAATACTTCTTACATTGATAGTAAGAGGGCTTCTTCTTCCTTTATATATAAAACAGATTCAGTCCACATCTAAGATGGCAGAGGTTGCGCCAAGACTTCAGGAGATACAGCAAAAGTACAAAAACGACCAGAAAAAGATGCAGGAAGAGATGTTAAAGCTGTACCAGGAGACAGGTTACAATCCTGCAGGTGGGTGCTGGCCGCTTTTAATTCAGCTTCCTATTTTGTTTTCGCTGTACTATGTGTTTCAAAACCCGCTTGTGTACGTGCTTGGAAAATCCCACCAGTATGTCAAAGACCTCATAACAGGCGCAACAGGTTACAATATCACACAGAGGATTGTTGATGAGGCGCAGAAGCTCGGACTTGACATGCACTTTTTCGGGATAAACCTTGCCCAGAAAGAGCTGATAGTGCTTCCAATTTTGAGTGCTGCGTTTTCCTTCTTGTCAATCCTATATTCGATGAATAGCCAAAAAAAGTTCAACCCGCAGTACTCCCAGAGCCAGTCAAATGCTATGGCAGAGAGTATGAACAAAAGCCTGATGATTTTCAGCCCTCTTATGTCTTACTTTATAGCGTTGCAGGTGCCATCTGGTCTTGTGCTTTACTGGACGGTTACAAACCTATTTACAATCCTGCAGCAGTTTATTGCAAATGAGGTTGTGTACAAAAAGCTCAAACACAAAAAAGAGGAAGAAGAGAGGAAAAAACAGCTCGAAAAACAAGCACAAAAAATGCAGGAGATTGAACCGAAGGAAAAAAGTGTAAGTTCAGAAGATGAGAGTAGCAGTGATGAGTTAAAAGCTGAGAATTCTGAAAGTGATGAGAAGGAAAGAGAGAGAAAAAGAGAATTAGAAAAGCTCAGGAAACAGATTTCTGGCCAGCACAGAACCAGTAAGAAAAAGAAAAAGTAAAAAATTTCTTGTGCGGAGGAGAAATTTTTATGAAATGGGTAGAGAAGACCGCAAAGACTGTTGATGAAGCAGTTGACCTTGCTTTAAAAGAGCTGGGGATCTCGCGCGATAAGGCTGAAATTGTGGTGATTGATGAGGGGTCGAAAGGAATTCTGGGAATAATCGGGGCAAGGCCTGCAAAGGTAAAGGTGATTGCAAAGCAGACACCAGAAGAGAAGATTGAAGAGTTTTTGAAAAGTGTGCTTGCTAACATGGATGTCAAAATTGACAGAATGGATATGGTAAGAGATGGAGAGTTCATAAAAGTAAATCTTTTTGGGAAAAATACATTTAAGCTTATTGGCAAAGATGGCGAGGTGCTTGACGCTCTTCAGTTTTTGACAGGGGTTGTTGTCAACAGAGGAGTAAAAGAAGAAGAGACTGTTAGAATTCTTCTTGACTGTCAGAATTTCAGAAAGAGAAAAGAAGAAAGGCTAAGAAAACTTGCTCTGGCTTTGGCTGATAAAGTGACAAGAAGTAAAAAGAGTATTAAGCTAAGACCTATGACTCCATACGAAAGAAGAATAATCCACACCACTTTGCAAAATCATAGGTTTGTCACAACATACTCAGAGGGTGAAGAGCCGTACAGAAAGGTTGTAATTACATTGAAATAGATTGATATGAATTTGAAAAGCAGGGTAAAATACTTTTGCCCTGCTTTGTTTGTATTCTGAAAAGTCTTGTAAAAGAGGGGAAAATAAAAGATGGAGTTTGACACCATTGTTGCAATTTCAACGCCAATTGGTACAGGCGGGATAGGAATTGTGAGGATATCAGGTAAAAGTGCTTTTGATATTGCAGAAAAGCTCATAAGAAGCAGAAAGTATAAAAGCATAAAAGACATCCCTGTAAGGTATGCTGCACTTGTTGATGTGTATGACGGCGATGAGTTTGTCGATGAGGCAATTTTGATAAAGTTTAAGTCCCCACATTCGTATACAGGCGAGGATATTGTTGAGATTCAGAGCCACGGTGGCATGGTTGTGCTAAAAAGGATTTTAGAGGCTGCAATCAAAAATGGTGCGCGCCATGCCATGCCGGGAGAGTTTACAAAACGAGCCTTTTTAAACGGCAGGATTGACCTATCTCAAGCTGAAGCTGTGATTGATATAATAAATTCAAAGACAAGGCTTTTGCAACAAAACGCTGCAAAGCAGTTAAAAGGGATGCTAAGCCAGAGAATTGAAGAGATTTCTCAGCTTCTTTTGAATCTGGTTGCATCAATTGAAGCGTCAATAGATTTTTCAGAACATGAGGTTGATGAGGTTTCACACGATGAAATTTTGAGCACAATAGATGGTGCGCTGGCGAAAATAGAAAAACTTATAAAATCGTATGAAACAGGAAAGGCAATAAAGAGCGGGATATACACAGTCATAGTTGGAAGACCGAACGTTGGAAAATCATCTCTTCTTAATAGGCTTTTAAAAGAGGAAAAGGCGATTGTGACAGATATACCCGGCACAACGCGAGATGTGATTGAAGAGGTTTTGGACATTGAAGGGCTTCCGATAATCCTTGCCGACACTGCAGGGGTGAGAAAAACAGAGGACATTGTTGAAAAAATTGGTGTTAAGAAGACATTGGAAAGTATCGAAAGAGCTGACCTTGTGCTATTCATGATAGAATCAAGCGGCATTTTGCAAGAGGATTTGGAGATTTTTGAGACTATCAAGGACAAGAGGTTTATTGTTCTTGTAAACAAGATAGACAAAGAAGTAAAAGTTTCGCAAGATGACATTAAAAGAATTTTTGGAAAAGAAGGTATTTTCATATCTGTTGAGCATGACAAGAACTTAGAACTTGTTGAAAAGGCAATAGCAAACGAGGTCCTTGACAGAGGCATTGAAAGCCTTGACAGTGTTCTTATAACAAATATTCGCCACAAAGAGCTTCTTTTAAAAGCAAAAGAGTTTTTGCTCTCGGCAAAAGAGAACATGTATAGTGTGCCTCTTGACATTCTTTCAATTGACATCAAAAACGCACTTGAAAGTCTTTATCAAATAACCGGTAAGAACGTCACAGAGGACATGGTTGACAGGATATTTTCAATGTTTTGCATAGGAAAATAAGAATATAAAAGGGGGTAGGGCTTAAGATTATGGAATTTGTTGCAGGTGAATACGACGTGGCGGTGGTTGGAGCTGGCCATGCAGGTATAGAAGCTGCGCTTGCATCTGCTCGGCTTGGACTCAAAACCATCATATTTGCGATAAACTTGGACTCGATTGGCAACATGCCGTGCAACCCGAGCATTGGCGGAACTGGCAAAGGACACTTGGTTCGCGAGATAGACGCGCTTGGCGGTGAGATGGGAAAAGCTGCAGATGCAACGGCAATCCAGGTAAGAATTCTAAACAGGGCAAAAGGACCTGCGGTGTATTCATTGCGAGCACAGTGTGATAGAAGCCGCTACAGGCTTTATATGAAAAAAGTACTTGAAAGTCAGGAGAACCTTGACATCAGGCAGGCAGAGGTGTGCGAGGTTTTAGTTGAAGATGGAAGGGTAAAGGGTGTAAAAATAACAACAGGTGCAATTTTTTTAGCAAAAGCGGTTGTGCTTGCAACAGGAACATTTCTTGGCGGAAAAGTAATTATAGGCGAGACGGTTTTTGACAGCGGACCTGACGGTATGCACCCGGCAAGATATCTTACAGAAAACCTCAAAAAACTTGGGATTGAGATGATGAGGTTCAAAACAGGCACACCTGCGCGTGTTCACAGAAGGTCTTTAGACTTTTCAAAGATGCAGATTCAGCCGGGAGACGAAAAGCCTTTGCCGTTTTCGTTTGAAAATGAAGATAATTTCAATATTGAGCAAGTGCCTTGCTATCTAACATACACAACAGAAGAGACTCATAGAATAATAAGAGAAAACCTTCACAGGGCACCACTTTTCACAGGTCTTATTTCTGGAGTAGGACCAAGATATTGTCCTTCGATTGAAGATAAGGTTGTCCGGTTTGCAGACAAGCCAAGACATCAGGTGTTTATTGAACCTACAGGTCTTGATACAGACGAGATGTATGTACAAGGTATGTCAACCTCTTTGCCAGAAGATGTGCAAGTAAAAATGTACAGAAGTGTAATAGGTCTTGAAAATGTCAAGATAATGCGACCAGCATATGCAATAGAGTACGATTGTATAAACCCGCTCCAGCTTGAACCGACATTGCAGTTTAAAAAGATAAAAGGCCTTTTTTCTGCAGGGCAGATAAATGGGACATCAGGGTACGAAGAAGCAGCTGCTCAGGGAATAATTGCCGGGATTAACGCTGCAATGTATGTCAAGGGCAAAGAAATGCTCATTTTGGACAGGTCACAGGCTTACATTGGAGTGCTGATAGACGACCTTGTCACAAAAGGGACAAACGAGCCATACCGAATCATGACATCAAGAGCCGAGTACAGACTGATTTTGAGACAGGACAATGCAGACCTTCGTCTTACCGAAATTGGCTACAAGATTGGGCTTATATCACAGCAAAGGTACGAAAAGTTTTTGCAAAAGAAAAAGATGATAGAAGATGAGATAAACAGGGTAAAAAATACTGTGATAGCACCAAGCGAAAAGGTAAATAAGCTTTTACAAGAAAAGGGTTCATCACCTATTTCAACAGGTGTTAAGCTTTCTGACCTTTTAAAAAGGCCTGAGCTTTCGTATGAGGATTTGAAGGAGATAGACCCTGCAAGGCCTGACCTTCCTTGGTATGTCCAGGATGAGGTTGAGATTGAGATAAAGTACGAGGGGTATATCAAAAAACAGCTTGAGAGAATTGAGCAGTTCAAAAAGCTTGAAAACAAAAAGATACCAGAGTGGGTTGACTATAGCAAGATAATTGGACTTTCGACAGAGGCAAAACAAAAACTTTCGCAAATAAGACCTGCTTCAATTGGCCAAGCTTCAAGAATTTCTGGTGTTTCACCGGCAGATATCTCTGTTCTTCTTATCTGGCTTGAGACAGCTAAAAAGGTTCACAAGGATTAATTTTAAACCTTTACTTTTCAAAGGGGAATAGAAATGATGGAGCTTTTGGATAGAGTACTTGAATACTATAAAGTAAAAAACCCGCTGGTTGTAAAGCAACTTTTGATAAAGTACATGAACTTAGTGCTTGAAAAGAATAGGCTTTTTAACCTCACAGCTATAGAGAATGAAGAAGAGTTTGTAATAAAACATATTGCTGATTCTCTTTCTCTATTGAAATTTATTGAGGAAGAAAATACAAACCAAAACCCTGTTGCCATCGACATTGGCTCTGGATTTGGTGCACCTGGACTTTTTGTAAAAATTGCTATGCCAAGCTTGAATATATTTCTTAATGACTCAAATAAGAAAAAATGCAAATTTATGGTTGATGCGAAAGAAAGTCTTGGGATTTCTGGTGTGAATGTTGTGTGCGAAAGAGCAGAAGTTTTAGGCAGGAAAGAGGAGTTTAGAGAAAAATTTGATTTTGTATTTGCCCGGGCAGTTGACAGGCTAAACGTCTTGTGTGAGTATGCCCTTCCGCTATTAAAAATTGGCGGTGTATTTTTAGCTCAAAAAGGCTATGGATGTGAAGATGAGATAAGTTTAGCATCAAATGCTATTGAACTTCTCGGTGGGGAAATTCATCGCATAGAGAAGTTTGTGCTTCCATTTTCTGAGGAGAAAAGAAGCATTATTGTCATCAAAAAATTGCGACAAACACCGTCAAATTTCCCCAGAAATACAAAGCAGATTGTAAAAAAACCGCTATAGTCAAAGAGAAAATTGTTTTATCCTGTTTGAAAATGTCTGAAAAATCTTGAAATAAAAAGAAGGAGTTTTTGAAGGAGGAAAGAATATAATAAATAGATTACCGAAGAGGGACTTTAAAGGAAGGGGAAAATAAAAATTGTTTTCGCTTTTGATACGACAGACAAACAAGGTTGATATTGAAAAGGAACTATATTTAATTGAGGATGTGCAAATTGAAAAGGTTTTGCCAAATCCATATCAGCCAAGGAGCAATTTTGATGAAAGGCTCATTGAAGAGCTTGCAACATCCATAAAAACTTATGGGCTTTTGCAGCCAATTATTGTGAGGAAAAAAGGAGACTTTTATTATCTCATTGCTGGAGAAAGAAGACTAAGAGCCTGCAAGCATCTGGGATATAGCAAAATAAAGGCAATTGTGATAAATGTAACTGACATTGAAAGTGCCATTTTAGCGCTCATAGAAAATATACAGCGTCAGGACCTTGACTTTTTCGAAGAGGCTCAAGGGTACAAACAGCTTGCCGATGAGTTTGGCCTCACTCAGGTTGAGATTGCAAAAAGGGTTGGGAAGACTCAGTCTGCCATTGCAAATAAAATAAGACTTTTGCAGCTACCAGCCGAAATAAGATGGATGATACGCGAACATGGTCTTTCAGAACGTCATGCACGAGCGCTATTAAAACTTGAGTCGCAAGAGGATATGGAGTATATCTTATCGCGAATAATTGAGGGCGGGCTTACCGTCTCACAAACAGAAAGGCTTATATCAGATTATCTGAGCGGAAAAAAGATTGCAAAAACTTCAAGAGTAATAAAAGTTTCTATGAACGACTGCAGGGTGGTATATAATACCATAAAAAAGGCCTTGAAAATATTCCAAAAAACTGATATAAATTATGATATAAAGGAAAACAAAACCGACGCATACTACGAAATAATCGTTAGAATAAATAAAAAATCCCCGCAGACCTCCTCATAAAAAGAGGAGGTACTTTTTTTGTCGGCTCTTTGTCAAGAGTTGGGGTGGGTGTTCTGAATGCCCACCTTTCAGTTTAATTTAGTATGCATTTAATTACAACAATAACAGTTATAACCATCTAATTATGAAAACTTATCAACCTCTTTTATCCCTTACCAAAATGAATTTCTTAAATATTTTTCGTCTCCTATCTTTTAGTTTGTACAACTATACAGTATCCTCTTCCTAAACCTTTCAAAATTCCTAAAACCATATGCCTTCCTCTTTAACACTTTTATCTTGTTGTTAAATCCTTCTGTCAAACTATTTGTATATGGTACCTCAAATGATTCCACTATCTCTGAAAACCAATTTCTAAATACCTTCACACACCTTTGGAATTCTTCTACATTACTTGATTCTGCCATCTCTATCCATTTCTTGAGCTTCTCCTTTGCTTCATCACATGTCTTACTTTCTAATACTTTGTTAAATTCTTCCTTCAATATGTGAGCTATCCTTAATTCCGGTGCATATAAAAACATTACTTCTAATTCTTCTCTCTGCTCAGGCTTAAGTTTCTCATATCTTTTAAGAATTAATTTCCTGCTTCTCTTGAAGTACTTCCTAAGACTTTTGCCTAAATTCTTTTGTATTCTTTTGCGTACATTCTCTACCGCCCAGTAGACATATCTCACAAAATGAAACTTATCTATCACTACCTTTGCTTTCTTAAAATATATCCTTGCTATCTCAGCAAATTGCTTCCACATGTCGCAGATAAAATACTTTACCTTATCTCTATTCTTAAATCTCTTGAAATATTCTGTTAAAACCTCCTCTTACCTGTCTTTTAAAATATCTATTATCTTGCCATTTAAAGGATCTACAATTATACATTGATATTTTGCTCCACCTGCATGTCCTTTAAATTCATCTATACATATGACCTCTGGTAATTCATCTTTTGCTTCCACTGGACTAACTTTATCGAATAACCTCATAACTGTCGAAACTGATACATTTGACAACTTCGCAACTTCTGTCATACTAACTATATTTCCTAATTGACTTACTATCCATGCTGCTAACCTATTTGTCATTCTTTGATGTTTTGGTAAAAAATCAACTTGTTCGTAAAATCTCTTTTTACAAACCTTGCAAACATATCTACGTTTCTTTAATACAATGTATGTCTTCTTTCCTAACATCGGTATTTCTTTGACTTTTTGAATTCTGTAATCGTGAACTTTTGAAGTCTGAGCTTTGCAATTAGGACAAATATGTACTTTTTGCCTGAGTCTTATATAAAGTTCTACTTCAGTTGCATTTTCCACTATATCCTCTATTATTACATCTTCAGATTTTAATAATTGGGTGATATAATTTATGTCAGGCACTTGTTCTGAATACCTCCTTTTCTTTTGTGTTTTTCTCCTTTTTACAATAATATTATACCAGGCATTCAGAACAAGTGCTCTTTTTATTTTACCCACCCCAATATTTATTATAGAGCCTTTTTGTCTTTAAAAAAATATAAGCCGCTCGACTTTTTGAGCGGCCATGCTTTAAAGGTTAGGGTAATTTAATCAGACTTTCTATCTCGCTTGATACAAAGAACCTTTTCGCGCTTGGAATATACACACTTACATATTTTAACTTGTACTGATTAGAACCTTCTAAGACCACATTTTTGTTTTGCGGGATGATGTACGTTTTGCTTCCTTTGTTTATCACAAGCTGGACGTTTGACGGGTTGATTGTGTCAATGGAAACATCATATCCTTTTTCTTCTAAGTCAATGTTTGAAATATACGCATTTTCATTAAAGCTTCCAAGGTCGATACCAAGAATCTCTGCCATATAGTCGCAAATCTCTGTGTTGTCAATGACTCCTCTTGGGATGTATCCATTTGGGTGATATGCATATAAAACTACCTCTTCACCTGTATGGCCATTTGATGTCCAGCCAATATTAGACCTTTTGCTTATTATCGGACCTAATACATAGTTTAGATTTCCTGCCTTAGCATTTTTGATGGCATTTATTTCATCTGATGTTAGGTCATTAATTCCGTAGTATTCAGATACTATTTTTTTAATATTTTCATCTGTCTTATTGTTTCCGAGATGTTCTTCAATACCTGCACCAGTTCTTTTAGCTTTTGTGATGTATGCAAGGAAATCATTTAATAGTGCTGTGTCATACTTTGTTGTGTAATTTCCTAAGCTCATGCCTCCATTTGCATGGTCAGATGCAATAATTACCGCTGTGTCATCTCTTGACTTTGCAAAATCCAAAGCTACCTTTACTGCCTTGTCAAATGCCAAAACCTCAGACACAACACCAACAGGGTCGTTTGCATGTGATGCCCAGTCAATTTCACTGCCTTCTACCATCAAGAAAAACCCGTTTCTATTCTTGGACAGAATCTGGAGTGCCTTTTGAGTCATCTCTGCTAAAGACGGTTCACCTGTGCCATTTCTGTCAAAATCATAGTGCATTGCATCCTGGGCAAAAAGTCCCCAGATTTTCTTTCCTGAAAAGTTTTTTGCTTCCTGCCAGCTTGTTGTGACAAAAAAGCCGTTTTGTTTGAGGTAACCTGCCAAATCTTCCTTGTCTTTTCTCTGATTTTTGTCGATGTATTTGTACCCTCCACCGAGCACAACATCAACCTGGTTGTAAACCATCTGCTCTGCTATTGATTCATAGTCATTTCGGTTATCTGTGTGCGAGGCAAACGCAGCAGGTGTTGCGTGTGGGAACTGGCATGTGAAAACAAGACCTGTTGACTTTCCTACTTTTTTTGCAGCTTCTAATATTGTTACTATTGGCTTGTAAAAATCTTTTTCTTCTACCTGGCCTACACCTGGCATTGAGACCATCTCAGGGTAGATTGAAATATACCTGTTTTGTGTTTTGTATCCCGTGGCATAAGCTGTTGCAGCTGGTGCTGAGTCTGTAATTGGATTGTTTGCTGAATATGTTTTCACAAGTCCACAGGCAATCTCATCCATTGACAAGGGTTCTCCACCTTGGTACCAGCGCGAAAGCGTTGTGTGAGCTATTGTCATACCATCGGGAATCATCAAAATGACGTTTTTGACCTTTTGTTGGTTTTCATCTTGCTCCTGCTGCGCAAATGCAAGTGTTGATAAAATCAAGCATAGAATCAAAATGGCAGAAACAATGAGGTTTTTTCTTTGCATAAAAAATCTTTTCATGTCTTATAAAATACCCTCCTCAATATCAATATTTTTTACTTTATGGCTTATTTCACAGATATATAGTTTTTAGCAACTATTGCCTGACCCTCATCAGAGAGAACAAAATCTACGAATGCTTTTGTGACTTTGCTTGGATTTTTGGAAACTAAGAACAAGAATGGTCTTTTAATTTTGTATTTCTCAAGCTTTACGTTCTTTTCTGTTGGGTCAACTCCTTCAACCTTGACGCCTTTAACAGTACTGTCAAGAACACCCAATGAAATGTAGCCTATTGAGTTTTCATCCTGTGAAACTGTTGTTTTTACAGCGCCTGTTGATGGCTGGACAATTGCTGAGTCTGTTATCTTTGCCTTGCCCATAACGATCTCTTCAAACGCTCCTCTTGTACCTGAACCCTCTTCTCTTGTGACCACAACTATTTTAGCGTCTTTGCCACCAACTTCTTTCCAGTTTTTAATCTTGCCAGAGAATATGTCTCTAATCTGGTCAATTGTGAGGTTTGACACAGGATTGGATTTGTGAACAATCACTGCAATGCCATCTTCAGCAATTTTTATCTCCTGCCAGCCTTTTGCTGATAGCTGTTTTGCTTCATCGCTTGTTAGCTCTCTTGATGAGGTTCCAATGTCAACAATTCCTTGGATAGCTGACTTTATTCCGACCGATGAGCCTCCACCCTGAACCTCAATGGATACCTTTGGATACTGCTGCATGAAATATTTTGCAAGCTCATCAGCAAGTGGCTGAACAGATGTTGAACCAGCAATCATAATTCTTCCTGACAGGTTTGCTGAATAGACCTGTGGAATAAATGTGTACTTGAGCTCTGGGTTTGACTCTCCTTTTGCTGACTTTACTGCATTTTTGGGTATTGTCAAAAGATACTGAGCCTTTGGAGAAAGATTTTCTTTTATTGTTATGACAAGCTTGTTGTTCGAAACCTGTGCTGAGAATTGTACCTTTGATTTTTTGTTCTTTAAAAGAGTTATCTTATCAAAGTTAGGACCTTTTGAGATTTCCTGTGAAAATGTAATTACAACCTGTTTTTGAGAAGTTGTTGTTGGAAGCGATTTTGACTTGACTGTCAAACTTTGAGAGTAAGAGACAAATGGAAGTAAACCGAGCGTTGCAAAGAAGCACACAAGTACTATTGTAGAAATCACCATTTTTAAAAACCCTTTTTTCATGGTTCTGTACCCCTCCTCAAATTATTTTTGCAACTCATAATATACTCCTTCAATGTTTAAATTTTTTTAAATCTGAGTTAAATGTTTGTTTATTCTGGGTTAAAGTTAAGTTAAGAAAATGTTAAAGATGTGTTAAAAAATATAGATTGTCAATGAAAATTTTGATGAATGCATTGTAAAAATAAAAAAAGCCACAGGCAGCAGTCAAAATGTCTTGCCCGTGGCTTTTAATATTTTTAATTGATTAAAATATTCGATTTACATGGTTTCTCGGATTTTTTTTACTTCTTCAACCTCAATCTCAATAAGCTCTGCTATTTGCTGGTCTGAAAACCCTCGACGAATAAGCTTTTTTACTATCTCTATTCTTTCTTCTAATCTGCCTTGTTGAATTCCTTTATTAAATTGTTTTTGGTTTGTTTCATCTAAAAGTCGTGCAACATTAGATATAAACTCTCCCATCCTTCTTCCCCCCTTTTCAAGCTTTTCCACAAACTCATCATATTTCTTTTTATGTTCTTC
This sequence comes from Caldicellulosiruptor hydrothermalis 108, assembly GCF_000166355.1. Classification (NCBI taxonomy): domain Bacteria; kingdom Bacillati; phylum Bacillota; order Caldicellulosiruptorales; family Caldicellulosiruptoraceae; genus Caldicellulosiruptor; species Caldicellulosiruptor hydrothermalis. The sequence goes on along the minus strand of NC_014652.1, from coordinate 2,753,530 downwards.
CAAAAGTCTTGGTCGTATTACATTATTTGCCCAAAGGATAAATCTTTGCTGATTGACTTTGCTTAAGTTTTCAGTTGAAGGGATTATCTCTTCAAGTCTTTTTACAAGCTCAAGACCATCATCTCTTACCTGTTCAAGATAAAACACAATTGGGCTTAAAACATCTTTTTCTTTTTCAATAAGCTCTTTGGCATTTATATTGGAAATATCAACAAGTGCGTATTTAAATATATCGTCTTTAAATACATCAAATGCGTCTATTATCTGTTGAGATATATTCCATTTTCTATCAAGTCCATTATATGTCACAATTGGAACAATTGCAGGTAGTTTATTGCAGCCTTGCCTGATCTTCTTTGCCCATAAAAGTATCATGTATCGCAATAGCCTTTCTGGCATATCTTCTACTACTGTTGACTGATTTTCTATGATTATATAAAAGTAAACTTCCCTATCTTTTAACTTTGCTTTAGCTACAATATCTGCAATGTTCTTTTTAAAATCTTCATCTATCATTTCTTTGTCCTCAAGCTCAATAGAATCTTCTTGAATATTATTTGCCCAACTGTATCCAATGACATCTTTTATAAGAAAGAGAATATCTTTTGGATGTTCAAACAGTAGTTTAAAAGTTATATCATGTTCCTTTGAAGGTATGTTACTCTCCACTTTGATTACTTCCTTTCTTTATTTTCTTTGAAATAAACTATACACCATTGTTTTTTAAAATTAAATTTAAACGCTCAATTATATTATACCACTTTAATCTGTGCAATAAAATGTTAATCAAATGTTCCACGTGGAACATTCTTGTGATATAATTTAATTAAAAAACTCAAAGTGGGAAGTTGAAGATGGCAAGAATTGTTGCAATTGTTAACCAAAAAGGTGGTGTTGGCAAAACAACTACCTGTGTTAATTTATCTGCTGCAATTAGTAGGATGCAAAAAAAGGTTTTAGCAGTTGACTGTGACCCGCAGGGCAATCTCACAAGTGGTTTTGGGATTGACAAGAAATCTCTTACAAGAACTACATACGATGTTTTGATTGGCAACTGCTCAGCTGAAGAAGCTGTTATAAAAAACAAATTTGAAAACTTGAGCGTTCTTCCTGCTAATGTTAACCTTGCAGGTGCTGAGATTGAGCTTGTATCAATGATTGCAAGAGAGTTTAGATTAAAAGATGCAATTGAAAAAATAAAGGATGAATATGATTATATCTTTATTGACTGTCCACCTTCCTTAGGGCTTTTGACTCTAAACGCTTTGGCTGCTGCTGACTCTGTCATAATTCCTATCCAGTGCGAATACTATGCTTTGGAAGGACTTTCTCAACTTTCTAATACAATATCTCTTGTAAGAAAGCACCTGAACAAAAACTTAGAAATTGATGGTGTTGTTCTTACCATGTTTGATTCAAGAACAAACCTTTCCTTAGAGGTTGTTGAGGAGGTAAAAAGGTTTTTTGGTCAGAAGGTTTTTTTGAGTATAATTCCTCGAAATGTAAGGTTATCGGAAGCACCTTCATTTGGTCTTCCAGGGATAATATATGACCCTGAATCAAAAGGTGCAAAGGCATACATTAAACTTGCTGAGGAGTACATAAATAGGATAGAAAAAAGTATTTCAAGAGGTGCAATATAGATGAAAAAGAGACTTGGCAGGGGGCTTGATGCCCTGTTTGGGGATGAGATAAGTAGCTCTGGAAAAGAGTTTGAGACTGGCTCTGACGGCAAGGAAAATATTGAGAAGATTGAAGAGATTGATATTGATTTGATAGAGCTATCAGAAAATCAGCCAAGAAAGATATTCAATGAAGAGGAAATAGAGGAGCTTGCAAGCTCAATTAAAAGTGTTGGGCTTATACAGCCTCTTGTTGTGCAAAAAAAAGGAGATAAATATGTTTTAATTGCCGGTGAAAGAAGACTAAGAGCTTGCAAGATGGCAGGTATCGAAAAGGTAAAGTGCATTGTGAAAGAGTATGAAAATCCCCTTGAGATTGCCCTGATTGAGAATATTCAGCGAAAGGATCTAAATCCGTATGAAAAAGCTCTTGCGTTTAAAAGGCTTATGGATGAGTTTGGGTATACTCAAGAAGAACTTGCAAGAAGGCTTGGTATATCAAGATCTAAGCTTGCGAACACTCTTCGCATCTTAAATCTTGGTCAGGAGATAATAGATCTTATAATTGAAGGCAAGATCTCTGAGGGGCACGCAAAGGTTCTGCTTTCAGTAGAAAGTGAGGAACAAAGAAAAAAGCTTGCCGAGCTTGTTGCTGAAAAAAATTTGAGCGTACGCGAGCTTGAGCAGATCGTAAAATCAAGAGGCTATAAAAAGGAATTTGAGCTTGAAAGTGAGATAATTCGAGAGATTGAAGAAAACCTTATGAAACTATTTGGTTTGAGGGTTAAAATTCAGAAAAAGAAAAATAGAGGAAAGATCGAAATAGAATTTTCATCAGATGAAGAGCTTGAAAAGATAATCTCTATTCTCATGCCATAAAGTGCTTTGGCATCAAAAATTCATCATCGGAATGTTCCACGTGGAACATTTTGCATGACCGCAAATAGTAAAATGTCAAGGGGGAAAATGTATGAGAAGTTTTATCACTACATATGCATCTGAGATAGTCATCTTTTTTCTTGTTCTCAACATGGTGCTTTTTCTTGCACTTTTAATAGAACTTGCAAAGAATAGGAGTCTTAAAAGAAGGTTTCTTGACCTTACATCAAACCAGGATTTCAAAAGCTTGGAGGAGATCATAAAGCTGACAAATGAAAAGGTTGAATACTTTGAAGAGGTACTCAAAGCCTTAACAAAGAGTCACAGGGTATTGAGCGAAAATGCAAAGCTGTGCATAAAAAAGGTTGGTATTGTCAGGTATGATGCATTTGAGAATGTTGGTAGCAAGCTCAGCTTTGCTATGGCGCTTCTTGACGAGTTTGACACGGGGGTTGTGATAAACAGTATATATTCAAGAGAGGGCTGCAGTGTATATGCAAAACCCATTGAAAATGGACTTTCAAAGTACCCACTTTCTGCTGAAGAGATGCAGGCAATTGACATTGCAAGAAAGAATTATATTTCAAAGGAGATTAAAGAGTAAAGCTCATCACAAAAGAAAGGAGGGCACCTGCCAATGATGCTTTAAAGAAGTCCTCATTGGCAGGAAGAAGAAATGGAGACCAATAAAATTGAGTTTACCAAAAGTTTTTATGAGAGCATTTTAAATGGAATGCTTGACCTTGTCAGGGTCATTGACATAGATGGGGTTGTTGTGTTTTGCAACACAAAGATGAAAGAGGAGTTTGGTGACCAGACCGGCAAAAAATGCTATGAACTTTTCTGCAAAGACGCGCGGTGTGAAGACTGTATTGCAACAAGAGCGATGAGAGAAAATACAAGATTCATGAAGTATGCGCAGCACAAAGACAAGTTCTACTATGTCATAAGTTCGCCAATTCACAGCGAGGATGGCAAAGTGATTGGCACTGTTGAGGTCTTTAGAGATATTACAGAGCAGCGAAAGATTGAAGAGAGGCTCAGGCGCCAGAACGAGATTTTAAGGCGCGACTTGGAGTTTGCAAAAAGACTTCAGCAGTCGCTTCTTCCGGTCATACCAAGGATTGAAGGATACAGAATTACATACACCTACAAGCCATGCGAAAGGCTTGGCGGAGATTTTTTGGATGTCATTAGCATAGACGACAGAATAGTTTTCTATGTTGCAGACGTTGCAGGGCATGGACTTTTGGCTTCAATGGTAACAATATTTGTCAAACAAAGCATCATTAAAAACGCTCACACTTACATAAACTCAAGTGCACAGGAGATAATGAAGGGTGTTCTTTTGGATTTTATAGAGATGAACTTTCCAAGCGAGATATATATCACAATAGTGCTTGGCATCCTGGAAAAACAAAGTGGGAAAGTTACTATGATTTCTGCCGGGCATGTGACAGAGCCAATTTTGGTCAAGGCAAACAAGAAAGTAAAGATGTTTTCGATGAGAGGGCAGCCTATTGCATCAATTGACCTTGAACAGGGGTTTGAGATGAAAGAGACAACTCTTGAGAAAAACGACAAGCTGATATTTTACTCAGATGGACTTATTGAGAGCAAAAACAAGCGGGGCGAAATGTATGGCAAAAAGAGGCTCATAAAAAGAATACTGAGCATTAAGAACATCAATACAGAGCTTTTGATAAGAGATGTGAGAAATTTTGTCTCTGACATAGACGATGACATTGCAGTTTTGATGATTGAAAAGATGTAAAAAGAGTGGGAAAGCAGGATGAAGCTTTTGAAATTTATATATAGGTTAATTGTTATAGCAGCGCTCATTTTTGCTATTGTGCTGAGCTTGAACCTCTTTGGCATAGAGTTTTTGAGCCCTTATATGTTCATGAAATTTGAATATATAAAGACATATCCAAACATAAGATTCTATGAAGATGTCTTGCCGCTGAAAGACGGTGCTGCAGTGATTTTCAGGGGCAAGATTGGTGTTTTGACCGGTGATACAATAAAGTGGACAAAAGTTGCGTACCAGAACCACAAAGGGTACTCTGACGGGCAAGTTGCAGTGGCATTTGTTGAAGGCGGAAAATATCTTCACATAATAACAGCATCTGAGCAAAAAGATATCATGTACCCTGTAACAATAAAAGATGTTAAAGTAAAAGGCGGCAAAGTTTGTGTGCTTCTGAGCGGCAAGGAAAACTATCTTATTGCCTATGATGGCAAGCAAAACATTCTTTTTTCTGCAAAGCTAAATGAGAAGGTTATAGACTTTGACATTGGAAAGAATTTTGTAGTAGCCATAGTTAAAAGTATCTCAACAGGGGATTTAGCTATATCGTACATAGACAAAAGAGGAGTTTATATGTCAAAAATACTTCCCGCCACCTTTTCAAATGCAAAAAAACTTTTTGTTATACAGAACTACATTGTTCTATGGGACGGCAAAACGCTCAGTGTATATGACATGCAGCTCAAGAAAAAGAAAAAATCTTTTAGATCAAGCAGTACTCCAAAGCCTGCTGTGGGAAATCCAGAAGTTTTAGTTTCGTCAAAAGATATTCTTTCATACAACAGCTACACAAACAGGTTTTTGTTCAAAAGCTTATCACCATTTGACTGGGCTGTAGCTACAAGCGACAAGATAGCAGTGACAAAGGGCAACGATGTTGAGATTTACTCTTTGAACCTAAACAGATTAAAACAGCTCAAAGTTCCTTCGTTCGGATTTGTAAAAGCTGTTCTAAGCCAGGACAAGTTGTACTATATATTTAATGATAGAATTGAGTGTTACAAGGAAAGGTGGTAACATCAATATGCCAAACACAGCCGACTTGGTAGTGCTTGTGGTAATTTTGATAGGCAGCTGGGTTGGGTACAAAAAAGGTGTGCTTAGGATGGCATTTGATATAGGGTCGTACATAATCTCGTGGTTTGTTGCAGTGTTTGGATATAAGTTTGTAAGCGGCTTTATACTTCAATCACCGACTCTTAAAGAGGCTATCTACAGTTTTGTCAGACAAAAGGTTGTGATAAAGGACGATATTCTACCAACAGTGCCTCAGTTTTTTAAAGGTGCAATAATACAAGCGCAAGAAACCCTCAACAGAACCTTGCAGGATGCTGCAGCAGTTGTTCTTGCCAATTTTATTGCTATGATTTTGATATTTGTGGGAACTAAAATTGTAATCTCAAGCCTAAAAATGTCTATTGGATTTATGAGAAAGGTGCCAGTTGTGGGACAGGTGGACGGGTTTTTAGGATTTGTGGCAGGTGCGGCTGTAGCGCTCATAATAATCTACATAGCTTTTTCAATTCTCTACTTTTTCCCAAACGCAGAGATTTTCAAGTCAGCCCAGAAGGTCATAAAGACCTCGATGTTTGCAGAGTTTTTGTATGAGAACAATATAATTGTGATGCTCATGAGACAGTACTTAAAGATATAAATTTACATTTTAAATCTCAAAAGAAGGAGAAATATAAAGAAATGAGAATTGTGCCAGCAGAAATCATCGAACAAAAGGTATATGAAGCCATAAACCAGGCGGTATGCATCTTGCCAGACGATGTTAAAGATAGCCTGCACAAGGCTTATGCCTCAGAAGAAGGAATTGCTAAATATACTTTGGAAAATCTTATAAAAAACATTGACCTTGCACAGCAAAAGATGCGACCTGTTTGCCAGGACACAGGTGCTGCAGTGTTTTTTGTGGAGATTGGTGAAGATGTGTTTATTGAGGGTTCTTTGAAAGATGCAATAAACAGAGCAGTCTCAAGAGCATACACAGACTTTTACCTTCGAAAGTCTATGGTAAAAAGCCCGATTGAAAGGGAAAATACCCTTGACAACACACCTGCTATAATTCACATTGATATGGCAAAAGGTGATAAAATCACAATTCATTTTATGCCTAAGGGGTTTGGGAGTGAAAATAAAAGCACGATTTGCATGCTCACGCCGGCAGACGGTATAGAAGGAATTGAAAAATTTGTTGTTGAGACAGTCAAAAAAGCCGGGTCTGACCCATGCCCGCCAATTTTGGTGGGAGTGGGCATTGGAGGGACATTTGAACTTGCTGCACTTTTATCTAAAAAGGCGCTTTTGAGAAAAGTAGGGCAAAGGCATCCCAGAAAATATATAGCAGAGCTTGAAGAAAGGCTGCTTGAAAAAATAAACTCTCTTGGGATAGGCCCTGAAGGGTTTGGTGGCAAAACAACCGCGTTGGATGTCTTCATTGAAGAGTTTCCCACTCACATTGCAGGGCTTCCAGTTGCAGTGAATATATGCTGTCATGTTGCAAGACATGTGAAGATAGAGATATAAGGTATTTGGGATGTGGCTACTGAAGATAATAAGACCGCAGATGATGGAAGAGGTGCAAGGGGAAATAGATGAGCTTCTTGGAAGAATAGAGAAAGAGGAGATGGTAAAATAAACTAATTCAGAAATGTTTTAGTATTCGAAGAATTACAGAATTTTTAGAGCTTGAGACTGACAAAATAGAAAAACTCCAAAGGACAGTAAATCAATAAATAAAATTCTTTCAACGTTCATAAAATCTAAAGAGGCTGTCTAAAAAAATTTAAAATTTTTATTTCGCAATATATAGGTGAGACTTAGTAAATCAAAAACCATATATTGTAAGAAAGGGGCTATCCAATTACTAGTTTGGACAGCCCCTTTTACTTTTGTAACGTAAACCAAAGTAGCATATTTTACCTCAATAGAACAGCAAAATCTTGTGTATAGTACACATTTTCATAGTTCGGGTCCACAGCGCATCCAACTCCAACAATCTCAAAACTTTCTTCAATGTTTTGGCGATGCCCTTTTGAGTTCAAAAGAAAATGGTTTGCAAAAAATGGTAGCAGCTTTGTCCCCATTATAATGTTCTCACCAAGTTTTCTGAACAAAATCCCGGCATCTTTGAATCTATCTGAAGGAGTTTTTTCAGAAATATCTGTGTGTGAGAAATAATTATATTTTGCCATGCTTTGTGAATGCATTCTCGCAAGTTTAGAAAGACTATCAGAAAAAATAAAGTATGGCTTTTGCAGGTAAGATCTTATTGAATTTAGATGAAGCAGGTGTATCTTTTCAAAAGATAAAAGAAGACTTTGCATAGCATCCTTTTTTGAAGAAATGGGGTGCTCACTTAACAAAAACTCATCCCAGAGACTCTTTTTCACCATAAAAATGCCACAAACCACATTTGGCTTGGCAATTCTGTCATAGAACAGGAAAACGTAGTATGAGTTTTTTACAACTGCAACGTCGTAATTGAGCCTTAAATTGCCATCGTCATAGGTATACGTTGAATTTCCTCTGATTATTACAAATCTATCCATAAAAGAAAGCTTCGATTTTTTAACGTTTTCAACCGTCGAGCCAATCTTTATGTTGCTAAACCCAGCAAATAACTTTGAATTTGTATAGTAAAACACCAGCCTATCATTTTCAAATCCAGCAATGAAAAAATCTGAAGGATTTTTTGATACGTAGAATGGAAAATCAAAAGGGCTCTTAAATGTTTGTATTTCGGCACCAAGATAAACCTTATCAAAATATGACTTTGAACAAAACATGTACACATTTCTTTTTTGCTGGCTTGCGGCAATGACAGCATTGTTGCCTGCCGGATGTATACTGATGTATACAATAAATAGTGCTATTAACAATAGTACACAACATCTAAATAAATAGCATCTTTTAGCAAACATCTTTATAAAATCACCCAATTAAAAAGATTTACTACAGCTTAATAATACCATATTTCAAGAAGAATATCATCTCGATACAAAATGATTGTTTTAACAATAATTTAACGCGTTCAAAACAACTCTTTAACAAAAAAGAAGTAAAATTCATACTGGAAAAACCAAAGAAGGAGCTGAGGCAGAAATGAATGTGATCAAAGTAGCTACCAAAAAACTATCAGGTTCATTAAAGACACGAATAATGTCCTGGTTTGTTTTAATCTCGCTCATACCCATTGCAATATTTCTCATATTCTCCTTCTCTCTTATCCAGAAAGATGCAGAAAAAGAGATAAAAACAAGATTAGAGAGCGCAAAAAATGTAGCCTTGCAGGAGATAGAAAGGCTTTGCAAGCTTTCACTTGACTATAGCATACTGATATCAAGTAATCCACAGCTCAGAGAAGCTGTTGCAAAAAAAGACCATCTTAAGGTTGTTCAAATAATTTCACCGCTTGCAAGCGAGCTGTCAATACACCAAATTGTTGTGACAGACGACAAGGGCATTTTAATAGGTCGAAGCGATGTTCTTTCAAAATTTGGAGATAACCTGAAAGACGATTACTTAGTCAGATGTGGGCTTGCACGGCTAAAATACACGTCTGTGCAAAGCGAAAATGGCACAGTGTATGTAAAATCTGTATCAGATATAGTAACTCAAATGTCTGCAAACAACATGAGGGTGATAGGCACAATTATTGTTGGCTATAAGCTTGACAAAAAGTTTGTTGAAAATCTCACGCAGCTTACCAAAATGGACATTGTAGTATTTTCGTCAGATTTAAGCAGAACAATCTCTTCTTCGAATATCGAAAAGCTGATAGATAGTCACAACTTGCAAATGATACTTTCTGGCCAATACGAATACATTGCAGCAAGCACACCAAAAGGCAACTATCATTATATTCTTCTTCCCATCAGAAGAAGTGAAAAGATTGATGTAGCAGGAGTATTAGCACTGGTTAGCAAAAATGGTATAGTTTCTTCTTTTATTAGAGCATCCATGAGATTTTCTATTCTACTTTTCATTGCAACACTCATACTTGTGGTGATTGTGAGCCTATTTGTGTCAAACAGAATAACAAGACCTATTATTAAACTTGCAGAAAGTGCAAAGAAGGTTGCATCAGGAAGCTTTGACATCCAGATAAAGGTGGATGGTAGCGCAAATGACGAGATTTCACTCTTGACACATGAATTTATACGAATGGTCAAAAACGTTAACAGTTATGCCACAAACATTGAACAGACTCTTAGCACAACACAGCAATACATTGATAGACTCAACAGAATAGCTTCAGATTCTGCAAAGACAAGTAAAATAACAAGCGAGCAGATAAAAGAGATTATAGCTTTGGCTGAAAACCAAAAAATGGCATTTGAGCAAACTACGCAGATGGTTTCCGAGCTTGAGAATCAGATTCAAAAGATGTTTGACATCTTCAAGATGGTACAAAACGAGGTTTCAACAATCTACACCACCACATCAAAAGAACAAGAGTCTATAAAGATGCTGATTAATCACATGTACACTGCAAATTCAGCTATCAACCAAGTAGCAATGGACTTAGAAAAAGCAATAAAGGATTTTAAGGGTATTGCAAGAATGTCGCAGAGCATTTCCAGCCTTGCAGAGAGGATAAAGATAATTGCACTGAATGCATCAATTGAAGCAGCAAAAAGAAACATTCCAACTTTTGAGGTAATAGCGTCAGAGATTTCAAGGCTATCGCAGTCAGCAAACGCCCTTGCAAAGTCGGTTCTTAATGCCATTGAGGCAGGGCTTTCAGCATTTGACCAGACAAGCCGCAAACTTGAAAATGCTCTTAGCATTGTAGAAGCAGGTGCTGAGGTTGCAAAACGCTCATCAGAATCGCTGTCAAGAATAGAGATGACAAATCAGCAGATAAAGACAAGGATAGAAAATATTATGGATAAGGTAGCCAGCCAGCAGGAAAAGATTTTTACCATAAACAATGTGCTCAAAAGCCAGACACAGACAGTTTCACAGTACTTTAAAACGCTTATGTCAACAAGAGACATCTTTCAAAATCAAAAAAAGGCTGTTGACAAGCTTATTGACCAGTTTTCAGATGTCCATGAAGGTATTGTAAAGCTTGCTTCAATTTCTATGGGTTCAGAGAATAATTAGAGATATTATACTATACTTTTGTTTCAAATTCTGGTTGGGTATATAGCTACTTTATTTGCACTTTTTGTACGCTGAAGTGTTAAAAGAGTTTGTGAAAAAAGCGAGCGCAGGCAGTCTGTACTGTCTGTGCTTTTTTGTTATAATGTAATTATAGTGCAGATTTTTTCTTAAGACTACAAAAATCAAGGTTATAAGAAGGTGTAAATAAAATGCCAGGGTTCAATCCGTTTGTGAATGATTTTAACAAGCTCAGAAACTTTTCGAGGATTGTATATCTGTATGGATGCTATTCAAGAGAAGATGCTGAGAACTTTAACATCGCAAAAAGGACATTTGACGATGAACTTAGAAGAATGAGAATATTCTTAGGTGAAGACCAGTATTTTTCAGCAGAAAGAGAAGGGAAAAAATCCCTGCCATGCATTGTAGAAGACTTTTTCAGAGATGTGGAAAATCCGCTCATAAACATATATTTTTCAAAAACATCAACCGCCCTGCAAACAACCCTGTTTTTTATGATTCTACAAGTATTAAATTCATCCGAAAACAAAAAAGCAGCTGCAGCTCAGATACTGGACAGAATTTCACAGGTGCTTGACCGGGATGTTGCTGATACCGACTTAGAGTCCAGCCTTAAAAGAGTGTTAAGACAACTTCAAAACCTTGGGATTGTGAGGTATTTAAAGAATGAAAAGGTATATATGCTATGTTCCCGAGCAAGAGATGTTTTTAAAGATTTTTCAACAGATGAGATAAAAGACATTTACATATCTGTTTTGTTTTTCATAAACTCAAATGTGCCTAACGTCCCGGGCTGGTATCTTAAAGAGAGTTTGGAAAAATACCTTTTAGAACTTGGTGAAGAAGAGTTTTTAAAAGATGCAAACAGTATGTTCTGGTTCACATACATTCCGCACCACTACATCCTTGAAGAGGAGCTTGTATGGAAGTTTTTAGAGGCAGCATCCAATAACAAAAAGATAAAAGTTTGGTACTATCCACGAAAGAAAAGACAGAGCGTAGAGTTTGTCTGCACACCTGTGCGAATTGTTTACGATGTAAAACTTGGCAGATGGTATTTTGTGGTATTGAGGGGAGAAGGTTTATCAGCCCTGCCAGTGTGGCGCACAGAGAAAATAGAGATTTTGCAGGAGGGTTTTGACCCGCAGCAAATCTTGCCTCTTGCAAGGCGGCTTGAAAAGTGCTTTTTTGTATCTGTGCCGACCGGAAAAAAAGGATTTGAAAAGATTCGGCTTAAGTTTAAATGTCCATCGGATTCGCCATACAACTTTGTGCTTGCAAGGGTGAAAAGAGAGCTCAAAAACGCAAGGATAGCCAATGTCGATGAGAAAACATTTGAGGTGGAGTATGACATCAGCAACATAAAAGAATTTAAAGGGTGGCTGAGAAGCTTTGGCGAAAGAGCGGTTGTCCTTGATGATACAGAAGCTGGCAGAGAACTTAAAGAAGAGATGATAAACGAATGGAAGGAGATTCTGAAAAACTATGGAGATTTTTCTTGAGGCAAAAAGCACGTTTTACAAGGCCTTAGAGGAGATTATAAACAGAGCCTACGAAAAAGGTACAATTTCCCAGAAAGAGATTTATGATGTTCTAACAAAGTACAACTGCAACTTTCCAGTGATTGAAGACAGGGTGTTTGCCAGAAATGGTTCATACCAGAAAAATATCTATGTGCTAAAACGTCATGACAGCAAAACCTACAGGCTCAGGATAGATACGAAGATTGAGCCATATGTTACAAACTTGGAAATAATGTGGCTAAAGCTTATTATGTCAAGCAGGTACGCAGAGCTTTTTTTGGATAGCAGCACCATTGAGAAGATAAAGAAACTGAAAACTGCTTATGTTCCGCCAATTGACATGAGTTTAATTGTTCCAAAGAACTATTCAAAGATTTTGGGAAGAGAGGATATAAAGAATATAGCACCAAAACTGAAAATGGTATTAAGAAGCATACTTGAAAAGAGGCTTTTGCGATATACATACATAGCACGACAGGGACAGGTTTTCAAAAATGTTGTTGGCATTCCTGTAAAGATTCAGTACTCGCTTAAGGACGACATGTTCTATATCATCTTTTACTCTCTTGAGCATAAAACCTTTGCAAAGTGTATTATTCAAGGCATTGAGAATATGACATATGAAGAGGGAAATTTTGACAGGGAACAGGTTTTGAAAGAGTATGAGCTGTATTTAAAAAACGCAAAAGCAAAACAGCCCATAATAATTGAGGTCATGAATACAAAAAATGCCTTAGAGAAGGCTTTTTGCATGTTTTCTTCATTTGAAAAAAGTGCGCGTTATTTGAAAGAAAAAAACAAGCATGAGATTAGGATTTACTATTATGAATTTGAAGAGGCAGAGATAATCTCAAGGATACTGTATTTGGGTAAAAGCGTTGTTGTAACACAGCCGCAGCACATCAGAGAAAATATAATCTCAAGGGTAAGAAATGCACTTAAAGTATACTGCGACAATTATATGGTTTAAAGTTACTTTAAAATGGGTATATATTCTGTTAGAATTATGGGTATATTCTTGCATGCCAAAAAGGAAGAACTCTAATGAGAAATAATAAAGCTATTCTATTTGTGCTTACAGTCTTGCTGATGTTATTTCATATATCCCCTGCATATGCCAGTCATACACCTGTGAAATTTGAAGTTGACAAAAGCTATCCACCATTTTCATATACATCAGATGGTCGCATCTATGGATTTGCCATTGACCTTGCAAACCTTGTGTTTGAGGCGGACAAGTTTAAACTTGAGCTTTCAAGCGATACATGGAATCAAGTTTACAAAAAACTTGCCGAAGGGAAAATTGATGTCACAGCCCCTGTTGCCATAGTTGAAGAGAGAAAGAAAGAGGTGTACTTTTCAAAACCAATATTTACACGACATGTTGGAATTTACACCCCAAAAGGATTTTCGAAAAATATATCGCTTAAAAACCTTGAAAGTTTCAAGGTAGGCGTAATGAAATCTGATTACACAGAAACCCTTTTAAAAGAAAAGCTGGGCATAAATAAATATTATACGTACCCTACAATTGAAGATTTGATTTACGCCTTGGTTGATGGCAAGATTGATGCAGCCTTGATGTCCCAGGAAGTAGCCAATTACTTTCTTGTAAAAAACGACCTGAGCGACAGGGCAGAGCTCAAAATCAAAAATATCTTTACTGTAAAAAGCGCATTTGCGGTGAGCAAGAAAAGACCAGAACTTGTTTTATATATAAACCAGAGATTAAATTTTCTTACAAACAAAGGCATATTTGATGAGCTTTACTACAACTATTTTTCCACATATTCACCTGAATATTATGAGAGGAAAAATAGGCAAATATTACTATCTGCCTTGTATCTTTTGCTCATAATACTTTTTGCTGCATCCATGGCAATATTTGTAATGACAAGAATAAACAGAAGGCTTGAACATGGCAAACAAGCTTATGAAAAGTACGCCCAGCTTTTAGCAGAGAATGCAAATGCAATTGTTTTGACTCTTAACTTAAACGGCGAGATAATTTATTTTAACAAGTTTGCAGAGCAGCTTACCGGGTACAAAAGTGAAGAGGTTGTGGGCAAAAAATGGACTGATATTTTTATCCCATCACACAGGCGTGAGTATATAGAAAATCTTTTTAAGAGAATAGCCGAGGAAAAGGTTTTAAATGACCATGAGAATGAGATTATAACAAAAAATGGCGATATAAGATGGATTTTGTGGAACAATACTCTCATCGAAAGCCCATACTTAAACGAACCTTTGATTATTTCAACAGGGCTTGACATAACACAGATAAAAAAGACGCAGCAGCTTTTGGAAGAAAGCTATGAAGAGATTGAGCAGACCAACCAGGAGCTTATAAATACCTTAGAGATTTTAAACAAGCAGTCGGAAATGTTGCTGGAAGAGAAAGAAAAATACAAGTTTCTGGTAGAAAATGTCTCTGACTGCATCTGGGAGATAGATTTTCAAGAAAAGAAGATTGAGTTTTATGGAAGACTCAAAGACCTTTTTGACATTGATGCTATAAAGTCAAAAAATGATTTTTCAGCCTGGCTTGAATTTTTCCATGAGGATGACAGAAGCACTGTATTCAAAAAATTGCAGGATGCTATACTTCTTCATGAAGAAAATTTGGAATTTGAAGCGCGCATAAGGGACAAAAATGGAAACTGGCGCTGGATTTCCTCTCATGTTCAGATTTTATACAACGAAGAAGATAAACCTGAGAAGATTATTGCAGTAAACATTGACTGGACAGCCAAAAAAGAGTATGAACATAAGATAGAATACATTGCCTACTATGATGCACTGACAAGCCTGCCAAACAGGAAACTGTTTGAAGAGAGGTTGGAGAGTCTGATTAAAAAAGCCGAGGATGAGAAAACTCAAGGAGCTGTTGTGCTCATAGATATTGACAATTTCAAGGACATAAACGACCTCTATGGGCATGAAGCAGGAGATGAGTATCTAAAAGCTGTGGGCGAAAAAGTCTTAGAATATCTCGAAAACCTGAATCTTAAAACGTTTTTTGCAAGAGTTGGCGGTGATGAATTTGCAGTAATTTTGCACGGTCTTGCCAAAAAGGAGGAGGTAATTGAGGTTTGCACGCAGCTTCTTAGCATCTTTGAAAGTGAAATTTATATACAAAAGCTGGAAGGACATATTTTTGCTTCAGCGTCAATGGGTATATCGTTTTATCCTGATGATGGTAGAAGCGTCAAAGAGATATTCAGAAATGTTGACATGGCACTATCTTCTGCAAAAGAAAACGGCAAGAACGATTTTCAGATTTTTATGCCTTTCATGCTGATGAAGAATCTTAAAAAGATTGAAATTGAAAAAAGTCTCAAAAAAGCCATTGAAGCTGACCAGTTTGAGCTTTATTACCAGCCGGTTATAAACTTAAAAGATATGGAGATTCATTCTGTGGAAGCGCTTTTGAGATGGGTCTTGCCCGAAAAAGGTATCATCTCACCGCTTGAATTTATTCCTGTTGCAGAAGAGAGCGGGCTTATAGTAAAAATTGGTGAGATGGTCATAGAAAAGGCTTTTTCGGACCTTAAAAATTGGGAGAGAAAGGGAATTAGCTATCTACATATGGCGATAAATCTTTCAGCACGACAGTTTAAAACAAAGTTTTTTGAGAATATGGTTCAAAAGCTCATTGAACAGTATGGAGTGGACCCAAAGAAGATTTCATTTGAGATAACTGAAACGGGTGCTGTTGAGAATTTTGATGTGTCTTTGAAGATTTTAAGTTTCCTCTGCCAGCTGGGAATAAGGTTCTTGATAGACGACTTTGGTACGGGATATTCGTCGTTGATTTATTTGAAAAAGCTTCCAATTGGAGGAGTGAAGATAGACAGAAGCTTTATTTCAGAGATTGAATTTTCAAAAGAGAACAGGGCAATTGTTGAAGGTATCATCTTGATGGCTCACAAGCTTGACCTCAAAGTTGTAGCAGAGGGTGTTGAGACAAAAAGAGAGCTTGAGATTTTAAAAGAAATAGGATGCGACTTTGCGCAAGGGTATTTATTTTCAAAACCTCTGCCTAAAACCCAAGTTGAAAAGCTCTTGTTAGCAAGAAAAATAACTGTTTAAAAGATTGATGGAGGCTGCCAAAAGGCAGCTTCTTTTTTATTTTTTATCATTATTTTTCGCAAAAAATTTGACTTTAACAAGCACCCATTGTGGGTATATAAAAATTATGTGTAAAAACTTTTCTTCACCAAAGCACAAAAGCTTTTTTTGAAAAGAGGGGAGCATCAGGTGGGGTTTGTTGCACTTGAGGTGAAAGAGCTTATAGATATTCTTCTTAAAAATGTTGATATACCCGAGATTATCACAAAGGTTGAGGTAAACAAAAATGAGGTGACAGTAGGGGTAAAACCTGCTGCTTTTTTGCCCCAGACGCCTTTGAAGTTTACCATAACATCTGTGCAAAATAAACTCTCAATATTGTTTGACCCTTCCAAAAGCCTCATTATATATGGTTTTTTACTTGGAAAGTTGAAAGATGAAAAGATTGAAGGTATACAACTTTTTAAAGACAGGCTTGAAATAGACCTTCAAAAGATTTTGACTGGTAATGTAAAGGGAGTAAGGATAGATAGGGTTGAGGTTAGCAGTGAGGGTAAAATTGAAATAGATTTTTGCTGCGGTCAAAAATGAGCTTGCAAAACAAATGGGCTGCCATTTTAAAAAAGATAATGTAGCAGCCCATTTGCTATTTTTTATTTTATCTTGACTTTACAATAAACTTGATAGCTGTTTTCTTCTCACCATCGATAACAATGTCTGCAAATGCTGGAATTACATAAAGGTCAATTCCGTTTGGAGCAACCTTTCCACGAGCAATAGCAATTGCTTTTACAGCCTGGTTTACAGCAGATGCGCCAACAGCCTGAAGTTCTGCTTCACCCTGTTCTTTAACAATTGCAGCAAGCGCGTTTGCAACCTTCTGAGGCATTGATGTAGCAGCAACTTTTAAAACTTCCATACAACCACACCTCCATATTGTTTTTTGATTTGTAACAAAGAAAAGATTCAAGAATATATACTGATACAATATAAATTTTAATGGAAAAAAGTATAATTTTGCAAGAGTCAAAGTTGAATAAAATTTGAATTTAGCATTTGTAATTTTGAATAAGTTGGGCTAAAATAGAATTCAAATAAGAATTTTTTGAAAAATGTTCAAGGGGGTTTCAAGCATTTTAACATTTTCAGAATTTTTAAATACAATCGTTCAAGAAAACAAATGGATATACACACACGAGCTTTTAGAAAAGATAAAAGTGCCTCTGCCTTCGCAAAATCAGCTCAAAAGCTTTGAGGTTGCAAATTCGTTCTACAAGGAATTTTTGCACGTTGTATATGCTAAAGATATACTTTGTATGCTAAATTCCATGAAAATCTGGGCAGCAAACAACAATTTAGAGGTATTCTCACTGCTCACAACCGACATGATTCCGATAGTATGGCTTGGCGAGGGCTATTATGGCATTATTGCAAAGTATAAAGAGAAAATGATAATTCCATGTGCTCTTTATCAGCATTTTGAAGACCTTTATATAAACTTTCCAATGTCTGATTTTGTGCCGTTTGACATATGCGATGCATACAGAAAGCTTCTGGAAAATGAAGAGAATGTTGCGATGAATATTGTCTATGCAAGAAGCATTGATGAGTTGAAAAGGGAGTTTAAAAAGAATTTCAAGGAGTTTGAGATAGTATTCAAAGGACCTGATTATTACGACCTTTATGCAAGTCCGGTTAGCAAAAAGTACATTGTTGCACCCCTGAAAGAAATTTTAAAAGATTTTTTCCAAAACCAGATAATATATTTTTCACAGCTTTTATCTGTTCAGGAAAATCTAAACAAGAAATAGAATGATTATAGACCTAAAAGGAGAGGATAGAAAATTAGGAAGGTAACAGTTACATTTTATTCTCAGCAAGTACTGGATAAATTCAAATATATATTTGAAGAGGTTGATGTTGGTATATTTTCTCAAATGTCTCCTGCATTTGAAATATTCATCGACAAAATAGTTCAAACATTAAAGTCTATGAATTTGAATGTACAAAAAGATATTGTAGATGATATAATAATAGAAATAAAAGAGTTTAAAGTAAACTATGCATACTCTTCAATAGATGTCACAGATGCTTTAAGCGGGCTAATTTTGCTTACACAGAAAGAGTTTTTGGAGTGTAGAATAAAATGTAATGTGTTTTTGAAAAGCAAAATTGGTACCACTTTGACAGCACGGAATATAGAAGTTTTGTATTCACCAATTGAAGAGGAAAAAGACCAGACTGCAAAGCTTTTGAGAGATTATCTTCTTGACATCCAGCCACTGAAAAGTATGACAGAAAAGGATGTTGGGTTTGTTAAAAAAGCTATTGAGAATATTTTTGAGTGAAAAAATCTGTGTTCAAAGCTTTTGTAAAGTGGTATAAATATTATGAAAGCTTATTTTTTGAAAAAGAGGCTGGTATTGTTATGAAAAATAAAGATTATAAAAACAAAAATTTAATAAAGCCCGCTGAAGAACAAACAGTTCTTGACTTTGTTGAAAAGAAGCTTTCAGAAAACGCGGCAATAAGAGAGCTCATGAAAGATGAATATATAAGCTTTGGCGGGATAAGAGACTTTTTGTATTTTAAATTCTGCCCGCTGTATTTTGGTCTGTGCCCGCACAAAAAGAGCAAAAAGGATGAAGCTTGTGATTCCAATTTGTGCTGGCTTGAAAAGTTTTCAGATATACACCCTTCTGGAGCAGAAGGCGACCATCAGTTCTTCCACAACCTTGTAAAAGCCACTGTGCAGCCAAGCATCTGCCCCGAATGTGGGGAAGATGAGCTTGAGCTCAAGTGGCAGGACGAAGGGTATCTTGCAAAGCTTGGGCTTATAAATTTTGCAGATGTTGCGTACTTAGAGTGCAAAAGCTGTAAAAAGAGGTTCATAACCCATGCAGACAGAATGGCGGTTGAGTTTTTACTAAAAGTATTTCTTGCAAAGCCAAGCAAAAAATCGCCTGTCAAAGCCGGGCAGACAGTTGTTCTTGCGCTTGATAAAGCCGGGCTTGAAATTTTCATTGAACATCTTGAAAAGGAAAAGGATATCAAGACCATATGGAAAAGGCTTGACCCATTTTCAATATCAGACCAGATAGGCGAGCTTGACCTGAACATTGCTGTTGCAGATTTTATGTGTGAATACTATAACATAGAATATGAAGAGAAAAACGAGATTGACACCTTTTTTGAGGAAGAGGACACAGAAAAGTTTGACATCTCAGACCTGTTCGACGATTTTGAAGAAAAGTAAAAGACTTCAAAAGCTGCAGCCAAAACGGTTGCAGCTTTTTTGATTTTAAAAGCGACAATCTATTCTATTTTCTTGTTCTTGCTATACTTTTCAAAAATAAATAATATATTTTCTCTTCTTAACTACATAAAAAGACTATAAAAACTCATCCATTTCTGTAAATCTTCAAACATTAAAAATATTCTTTTGCATTTCAATTCTCCCAAAAAAGACTATCTCTCACTTTTTCAATATCTCCTATGGGGAGGTTCCCTCTTACCATTTCAATCCCCAAAGGGGAGGCTACAAACCAGGTGCTACAGAGTTGCCTGAGGGTGCGTCTTTCTTTCAATCCCCAAAGGGGAGGCTACAAACTTACGAATAGAATTATCAAATACGTTAAATCCTTGATTTCAATCCCCAAAGGGGAGGCTACAAACGGAAAACATGATAAACAGAGTAAAAATCTATGATGAATTTCAATCCCCAAAGGGGAGGCTACAAACTTTCTGGGACAAGGATAATGTTAAGTGGCATTCTGATTTCAATCCCCAAAGGGGAGGCTACAAACTTTACAAATTGTAACAAGTGAGGTGCTACAAATGGAATTTCAATCCCCAAAGGGGAGGCTACAAACTGACTTCTGTATTCATAACTTGCATTGTCTTTCTATATTTCAATCCCCAAAGGGGAGGCTACAAACCAGAATTTTTGGAGTAGGGCTTTGTGCCCTACTCCAATTTCAATCCCCAAAGGGGAGGCTACAAACCCGAAAATATAAAATTTTTTTAAAAACCATATTGAAATTTCAATCCCCAAAGGGGAGGCTACAAACCCGTAGATGGCTTGAGAAATCTTACAAGGAACAAATGGTTAAGTTTTCAAGCTACTGTAGGTTATTTCTATTATACTCCACAAGCTCTTGAAAGTCAACACATACCAGAATTTACCTTTTGCTGTCGATCCCCGGGGGTTTTTGGGGGGATTACAGGTCGACAGCAATTGGTAAATACAAAAGTCAATAAGATGTACAATTATCAAAGTACAATAGCATAAATGCAATAAAATAACATTACATAATAGGTATATGCAGTAAAATATAGAATGATAAACTAATAAAAATATTACATCGCAAGTTTTTTGATGTTTATAATTTAACAAATTGTTGTATTATAAAATCATAGAATTTCAATCGTTAAGAAAACTTAAAAAGGGATGTGACAGACTTGAACAAACTGTTTTTAATTTTCAACCACCAACTTTCTCAAGAACAAGAAAAAGAAGCAAGAGAAGCTTTAAAGATTGAAGAAATTGTAAATCTTCCACCTCAGCTTCAGGATTTTTGGAGCAACATTCCGCCAGATGTAGAGCTTTCAGAAGAAATGTTTGAAGATATCACAGCGTTTTTGATTCAAAACAGAGGTGAAAGAGAAAACTTCTGCCTCATTCAGGGTGACTTTGGAGCAACAGTTTATCTTGTGAGCTGGTGTTTTAAAAATGGCTTTGTGCCCATTTATGCAACAACAAAAAGAGTGGCAAAGGAAGTTGTGAGGCCCGATGGAACTGTTGAGCTTCTCAAGGTTTTCAAACATGAGAGGTTTAGAAGATACATTCTGTGCAGGTAGTAAAAAGGATGACACCCACATTTGTTTAAACTCATCCTGAATTTTGCTATTTACTCCTCGGATTAAAAATAAGCGAGATTACATACCCGAAAAACACTGCAGCAGAGATGCCACCAGCTGTTCTTGAAACGCCACCTGTGAACGCTCCAACAAGGCCAACTCTCGATACCTCTTCGATAGCACCTTTTGCCAAAGAATATCCAAAGCCGGGCAAGGGCACTGTTGCCCCCGCCCCGGCAAACTCAACAAGCTTTTGATATATCCCAAGGCCTTGCAGTACTGCCCCGAGCGTTACAAACAAAACAAGAATCCTTGCAGATGTGAGCTTTGTCTTGTCAATGAGAATTTGCCCCACAACACAGATAAGCCCGCCAACTAAAAATGCCTTCAGGTAGTCCATTTTTTACCATCACTCCTTTTTGCAAAAATCTTAAAAGCAGGCAATTCCTACATCATCTCAATGGCAAGTGCATGGGCAATCACAGGGATGCTTTCACCAAGCTGAACTGTTGATGCCGACATTAAAGCACCAGTTGGCACAATCAAAATCCTTTCAAATGTTCGCTCACGCAAAAGCTTATAAAGATACCCACCAAACACGCAGGCAGAGGCTGCGCACCCGCTTGCTCCAGCGCCTGTATTTTGAGTTTTTGGGTCAAACATCAAAATTCCACAGTCAAAAAGCTCAGTAGAAAATTTTATCCCTTCCTTTTTGAAAAGCTCTTCAAGAAGCTTTCTTCCAACATACCCTAAATCACCTGTGATTATCATGTCATAATATTCAAAACTTCTCTTTGTGTCAGAAAAGTGCCTCATAATAGTGTCGAACGCAGCAGGTGCCATTGCAGCTCCCATGTTGTTTGGGTCTTTTATTCCAAAATCAAGTATCCTGCCAACTGTAAAGTGTGTAATTTTGGGGGAATGCAAACTATCTTCTTGTCTTATCAAAAAGGCAGCAGCTCCCGTCACAGTCCACTGGGATGTTGGAGGTCTCTGGCAACCAAGCTCCAAAGGGTATCTAAACTGCTTTTCGGCAGAGCAAAAGTGAGAGGATGTCGCAGCAATTACATTTTTTGCAAAACCACCATCAACAAATATTGAGGCAAGCCCAATGCTCAGGGCAAAGGTAGAACATGCACCGTACAAGCCCACAAACGGAATGTCCAAATCCCTTGCAGCAAAGTGTGAGCTTGACAGCTGGTTTAAAAGGTCACCGCTTAAAATCAGGTCTATGTTATCTGGGTTTTCCCCTACCCTTTGCACAAGTTTTGTAATGGCAATATTTAAAAGCTTTCCCTCTGCAAGCTCCCAAGACTTTTGCCCTGCATACTCATCTTCAATGACCATGTCAAAATATATTGAAAGAGGTCCCTGTCCCTCTTTTTTTCCAACAACTGTAAAGCAGTCGGATATAGCCACATTTGATTCAAATCTGTATGTTGACCTTCCCAGCTTCATTGTGATGGTTACCTCACTTTCATATCCCAGGAAATACTTTAACAAGGTAGTACAAAAGCCCTACTATTATGGATGTGGAAATTCCATATACAAGAACAGGTCCTGCAATCAAAAACATCTTGCTTCCAACGCCAAACACAAACCCCTCTTTTTTGTACTCAATTGCAGGCGAGACAATAGAATTTGCAAACCCTGTGATGGGAACAATAGAACCTGCCCCTGCAAAAGCACCAATTTTGTCATACACTCCAAGGCCTGTCAGAAAAGCCCCAAGAAATATCATGGTGATGGATGTGAGAACTTGAGCCTCATCTTTTGGGAAAAAGCTGCTGTAGAGATTCAAAAACGCCTGACCAACATCACAGATAGCCCCGCCAACTAAGAATGCTAAGATGCAGTTTTTAAAAGAGTTTGTCTTTGGCTCGTTTGCCTTTACAAGTGCCTGGTATTCAGAGGCTTTCTTATCTTTGATGTTCACTTTGCAAAGCACCCCCGCAAACAAAACTTCAAGATGATATTATTTTAAATTTTTTTGAGATTTATTCACAACCAAGCGAGATTTAGAACAATCTGATTGATATTTAGCTTAAAATATCACTCAGATTTTACAAACAAACGTTCGAATAATTTTTGAAAATGCCCCTATCAAGAATTTAAAATAGAGGCAGAAAGGAGGTGAAGTGAAGATGGCAGCAAAACCACTTGTAGGCTCATTGCAGCTCAAACTTGAAAACGGCACGACATCCACTGGCAAAATAAGGCTCAAGACACTCTCTTTTGATATCAAGCCAGAAGCCCAAGATATGGATGTGTATCAGGTTGGCCAAGCAATTGCAAGCCTTCAGTCAAAGCCGCTGTACACAATTATAAGAAGCAACAACTTTGAACTTTTATACTAATTGACGCTTCAAGCTTTTGAAAGCACAAAAAATAGCAGAAAGGAGGTGAAATAAGGATGCTTACTCTGGTTTTGACATTCAAGCTTCAAAACGGCAAAAACTTCAGACTTTCCATCCCCGACCCAAAGCCAAACCTTACTGCTGCCGAGGTTGACAGCGTGATGAACTTGATTGTTCAAAAGAACATATTTGTAACATCAAGTCCGATTGTTGAAAAGGTATCAGCAAGAATTGTTGACAGAGAGGTAAACACTTTAATCGGACAATAAAAAGCACAAGATAAAGCGTGCCGACCTGACCTTTTGAGTTTTGGCAGGTCGGCATGTTTTTAAAAAATTCTTAAAAGTACATAACAAACTCAACCTGGGAGGTGAAAAAATATGCAAGATATAATTGCCAACATTGCCAACATAGGCTTTCCGATTGTGCTTTGCATCTATCTTCTCACAAGGTTTGAAAGCAAGATAGACAAGCTCTCTGACAGCATTGACAAGCTTTCTGAAAAGATTTTGCAGATGAAAAACAATTGACATACAAAAGAATGTTCGGTATAATAAAAATATACTTTTAAAAATATGGAAAATAAAGCCTTTTTCAGGATGGTGATATTACTTATGAACAGCATTCCAAAGGATATCATATATTTTGTGCCACACTACACAGAAAATGGTGATAGTGTGCTGATTCTTTTTTTGAGCGGCGAAAAGAAGATTGTACCAATGTCAATTCGAAGTTTTTCCAAAAAACTATATTCACTTTATGCAATAGACTGCCAGGCAATCAAAAAGCTTATCTCACAGCGAATTGGTCAGAAAAATCTTCTTCCCATTGTTCTTCCGGATGCCACCTTCATTCCTGTGAAGACAAGAAAAGCAGTTGTGAAAACAGACCCCATCTTTGGTTATGTAAACATGAGCCAGATATTCAGAATTGACGATAAAGACGACCACTTTGAGATGCTTTTGCGCTGCGGTGCAGTTCTGAGCTGTCTTGGTTCTGCAAAGTACTTTAAAAAGAGGATAACTCTTGCTTCTGTCATAACAGACTATCTGCAGGGTATCTGGTCGCAGGGTGCCCTTAAAATAAAAGAAGAGTGTGAGCTTGAGAATGTGTTCGGATTGGAGTAAAATAATGTAGCAGGCAAATCGCAATTTTTGAAGGGGAAGAAATGAAAATATGCAGCAAAACATTCAGGGCATGGTAAGTGATATAATCTACAGGAATTTGGAAAACAACTATACAGTGTTTGAGATAATCTGTAACGATGAAGTGTTCACAGCAGTAGGGATAGTTCCTGATATAGCAATTGGTGAAAAGGTAAGCGTGTACGGTGAGTTTTATGTTCATCCTGTTTATGGTCAGCAACTTAAAGTAAGCTACCTTGAAAAGCTATTGCCACAGACAAAGGATGAGATATATCTTTATCTTTCCTCTGGAGTGATAAAAGGTATCGGGCAAAAGACTGCAAAGAAGATTGTTGATACCTTTGGAGATGACACCGCAAGGATTTTGCAGGAAGAGCCAGAAAAGCTTTTGAGTATTCGCGGCATGACGCCTGAAAAGGTTGAGCGGATAAGGAACATGTTTGCGTTCCAGAAATTTTTGAAAGATATCATGTCAATCTTTTCACAGTACGGGTTTTCACAGAACCACGCAATGCGACTTTTTAAGCTTTATGGATTTTCTGCTCTGTCACTTTTGCAGGAAAATCCATATTTTCTTTTGGATGTATTCCCGGAGCTTGACTTTAAAAAGGTTGACAGGCTTGCACTTGATATGGGAGTTATGCCGGATGACAGAAGAAGAATATCTGCCAAAATACTCAATCTTTTGACATTGGCAGCAAACAACGAAGGGCACACCTGCCTGCCAGAAAATAAGCTCAAACAGCTCTGTATCAGAACCCTTGACCTTCCAGTGGAAAAAATAGAAGAGGCAATTGAAGCTTTAGCTCAAGAAAGAAGAATTGTGAAAGATGAAGTTGACTCTCAAGAGATGGTGTTTTTGTACGGCTACTATGAGTGTGAAAGGTATATAGCAGACAAAATCCTGTCAATGCTAAAAGAGTATGATGACATTGCTGATATAGATGAAAAAATTTCTTCTTTTGAAGAAAAAAACGGTATTGCATTTTCGCCAAATCAGAAAAAAGCTATCAAGATGGCGCTGACTCAAGGTGTTAGCATCATAACAGGCGGTCCTGGCACAGGAAAGACCACAATCATAAAATGTATCATTCAGATTTTTGAGGGTGAAGGCAAAAAGGTTTTTCTCTGCGCACCAACAGGAAGAGCTGCAAAGAGGATGCAGGCAGCCTGTGAAAGAGAATCAAAAACAATCCACAGACTTTTGGAGATGACAGTTTTAGACACACATGTTATTTTCCAAAGAGGACCAAATAATCCCTTAAAATGCGATGCTATCGTGGTTGATGAAATGAGCATGGTAGACAGTTTCCTTATGAACTATCTTCTTGCTGCAACAAAGCCGACGACAAGAATTGTCCTTGTTGGAGACAAAGACCAGCTTCCATCTGTTGGTGCAGGAAATGTCTTAAAAGACCTTATAAAAAGCCAGATTGTGCCGTGCACAACTTTGACAGAGGTGTATCGCCAGAGCGAAAATAGTTTTATAGTTCTCAACGCTCATAGGATAAACAGAGGTGAGTTTCCACACCTTCAAAAGGAGAGCGATTTTTATTTTATCCAGAAAAACTCTCAGGAAGAGATTTTAAAAACTGTAATTGAGCTTGTGACCAAAAAACTTCCAAACTATCTTTCGTGCGACCCGATGACAGACATCCAGGTTCTGTGTCCTTCCAAAAAGGGAATTGTGGGAATGTACAACCTAAACCGCGTGCTGCAGCAGTACCTCAACCCACCTCATCCATCTAAAAAGGAGTATGCCTACAAGGAAAACCTGTTCAGGGTTGGCGACAAGGTCATGCAAGTGAAAAACAACTATTCGTTGGAATATGAGATTGTACAAGGAGAGGAGAAGGGCAGGGCCTCAACAGGGATATTCAACGGCGACATTGGAGTTGTAAAGGATATCGACAGGTCTCAAGGTGCTTTGGAGATTTTGTTTGACGATGAAAAGCTTGTGTATTATGACTTTTCGCTGCTTGACGACTTAGAGCTTGCATATGCCATGACTGTTCACAAATCACAGGGCTCAGAGTTTAGGTGCATAGTGATGCCGGTTGTTGAGACCTACCCCATTTTGATGACAAGAAACCTTCTTTACACTGCTGTTACACGAGCAAAAGAACTTGTTGTGCTGGTGGGTAAAAAAAGCGCCTTAGAGTATATGATAGCAAACCAGAAAGAAGCTATGCGATATTCAGCACTTTGCGACTTTTTACTGCGCGGGCAATCAAATATGCAATTGCAAGTTTTATGATGTCCGGGATTATAAATGGCAGAACACCTGCTGCAAAAGCTTTTTTAAGTGTCATATGCGCAGCCCACGACAGATACAAAAATCCAAAGACATAGATGATTGCAAGCCCAGAGATGAGTGCCACTGAGGCATTTGCTGCCTCATTTTTTATTGGCTTTTTTGCATTTATATAACTTGTAACAAACGCTGCGATTGGGAATGCCATCAGATATCCGCCGGTTGGACCTGCGAATTTAGAAAGACCACCTGTAAAACCAGCAAACACAGGCACGCCAACAGCCCCTAAAAGGTCATACACAAGAAGACTCAAAAAAGCATACTTTGGCGGCAGAATCAAGCTTGCCAGGAAAATTGCTAAAACCTGCAGTGTAAATGGCACAGGCCCAATCGGAATTGAAACTTGCGCACACACAGCAACTATTGCTGTAAAAAGAGCAGATAAAACCAGCATCTTTGTAGTATTTGTGCTCTTTGCATTTTCCATTTTTTATACCTCCCAAATGTAAACTTTTTATTTTATTATGGTTTACTAAGAATATATCAGCAATTTATTGCATCTGTCAAGGGGGAGTTGAAATCTTATGTTTTCAACTTCTTTCGCGTTTCCCAAAGTCGCTGCACAAGCGACTTTCTCAAGAGGCAAAAAAAGAAGGTGTCAGTCTTAATTCTTTTATCCAGCATTTAATTTCATATGCTTTAGGATGTAGAGATAATGATTTGCTGAGAATGTCGAAGCATCTTTACATTGTTCCCACTGTAATCTCAGAGGACTTGAAAATTTCAGAAGATACCGGAGTGAGAAAGACAAAAACATAGAAAGCGGAGCGCACTGTGCTCCGCTTCTGCATTTATGAGGAAAATAAATTTATGTTTATGCGTTAGTTTTAAAATTAGCTTATGAAACATCTGAAAGAATATAACAAATACCACCATATTAAACATTATATATCTTTATTTTCATAACACACCATTTTGCAGCAAGGTTAAGAACAACTATAGTATTTCAAAAAAGCTAATATAACTGGAACGTACAGTTGTTTAGAATAATTTGCCAAATCGCAACCACCCCTTTGCTGCAAAACTTAATATTGACAGAGATTTCGAAATTTAATAAAATCATAGTAAAGATAAAGCCTTTCAGTTATTAAAATTTGGTGGGTTTTATCTGAACTATGAGGGATGTAAACATATGCTGTGTTGTAAGCTTGTTTGAAGTGTTCCCAGTTTTATCTGAACTATGAGGGATGTAAACCAGGCTTTTTAAGATTATAATTTGTTGTGTATTTCAGTTTTATCTGAACTATGAGGGATGTAAACTGACACATTGTTACAGCGACACGGCACCATCGGCGGCGTTTTATCTGAACTATGAGGGATGTAAACTTGAATTTTAGATTTGGATTAATTATATTCATTTCCGGTTTTATCTGAACTATGAGGGATGTAAACTGATAAAATTAATATCCTGATTAGTAGTACCAAGCAGTTTTATCTGAACTATGAGGGATGTAAACTAGCATTGACTGGACACCTTTAAACAGAGCTGGTATGTTTTATCTGAACTATGAGGGATGTAAACAAAAAGCTGCAGATGCTTTAGGTATTCAATTTTCAGCGGTTTTATCTGAACTATGAGGGATGTAAACACCAAATACGCAACATCAAACGGCAGTGAAAAAGGAAAGTTTTATCTGAACTATGAGGGATGTAAACTCAAAGAAATTCAAACATACAAGTACAGAGAAGACAAAGGTTTTATCTGAACTATGAGGGATGTAAACATCAACTGTTTCTTGTATGCCCTTCACTTCAATTTTTAGTTTTATCTGAACTATGAGGGATGTAAACGCGGTGTATATCATATATTGTTGCGCTACTTGCGTGTTTTATCTGAACTATGAGGGATGTAAACCGCTTCGAAACAGGCAAATTTGGCAAAGCAATCATGGGTTTTATCTGAACTATGAGGGATGTAAACAAAGGTTCTACTGCGTCATGTTTAACATCAAAAGGCAGTTTTATCTGAACTATGAGGGATGTAAACCTGCTTTTTTAAACACAGTTTCGATTTCTGTCCTGTGTTTTATCTGAACTATGAGGGATGTAAACGCTTTGCCCCCATTCTTATGTCAATAAAGTATTTATAAGTTTTATCTGAACTATGAGGGATGTAAACTATTTGTTAACTTTTCAACTGCTTTCTTTATTTCTTTGTTTTATCTGAACTATGAGGGATGTAAACGATGACATCAAGATAAAACTTGCGAACTTCTTTGGAGGTTTTATCTGAACTATGAGGGATGTAAACAACATTGAAGTGTTGTTTAAAAGTCTTGGTGCGTCTGTTTTATCTGAACTATGAGGGATGTAAACTGTTCAGAAGTGAGCGCTAAAACAGCGTTTAATCCTTGTTTTATCTGAACTATGAGGGATGTAAACCTACTTAGTTCAGCAATGCTTTCTTCTTTGATTTGGGTTTTATCTGAACTATGAGGGATGTAAACGAGTAGTGTCATCGCCAATCGCATTTGCAGCGTAGAGTTTTATCTGAACTATGAGGGATGTAAACAAAGATATAAAGCTATGTTTTCATAGTCATCGTCCGTGGTTTTATCTGAACTATGAGGGATGTAAACAAGTTTACAGAAGCTGAATTCCTTTTAGATGCTGAAGTGTTTTATCTGAACTATGAGGGATGTAAACATTACAATTTATATCTCACAAATATACAAATTGTTTTAGTTTTATCTGAACTATGAGGGATGTAAACGCGGGCTTATTTTTTTATGTCATTTTGCCTCACCTCGTTTTATCTGAACTATGAGGGATGTAAACAGTAGCGAACTTGAAAGGCTGCAACGATATGAACAGGTTTTATCTGAACTATGAGGGATGTAAACTTAGAAAAATTGTAACTGTCTATAGTTAATGTAATATGTTTTATCTGAACTATGAGGGATGTAAACTTTCAAAGCTTTATATTCTGTTCTGCTTATTTCTATGTTTTATCTGAACTATGAGGGATGTAAACGACGGGACGTTAAACCGCAACGGCATTCATGCAGCAGGTTTTATCTGAACTATGAGGGATGTAAACTGATTGAATTTCACTCCTTGTTTTAACTTGTTTATCAGTTTTATCTGAACTATGAGGGATGTAAACATCAGTATATAACATGATTAAAGACGGCAGACTTAGTTTTATCTGAACTATGAGGGATGTAAACACAGGGAAAAAGTTATAAGTAATCACATACTCTTCTCGTTTTATCTGAACTATGAGGGATGTAAACTAATACTTCATAATTAGCTGTCCATGTTCTTAATTGAGTTTTATCTGAACTATGAGGGATGTAAACAAATCTGTGTAGCTGAGCTGCATATCGCAAAGTCTGGTTTTATCTGAACTATGAGGGATGTAAACGCCCTATTGCTTTAGTTCCTGCTTTTCTGTAGACTCCAGTTTTATCTGAACTATGAGGGATGTAAACTGATTTGTTGTATTTATAAGCTCAAGCACAGGCATTGGTTTTATCTGAACTATGAGGGATGTAAACCAAATCTATTTATTGCTCTTGCTAATACATGCGCAGTTTTATCTGAACTATGAGGGATGTAAACGTATGTTCCATCCATCCATGAAGGCTAAGATGGATGAGTTTTATCTGAACTATGAGGGATGTAAACTGCATTGTTTTGACCAGTTCTGAGTGATACAAGGCTAGTTTTATCTGAACTATGAGGGATGTAAACATAACCGCACCGCTTGCTGGAACAACTTTCGCCAAAGTTTTATCTGAACTATGAGGGATGTAAACTGTATCAGTCCAGTGATTGCCTGTGCGACTGCTATGGTTTTATCTGAACTATGAGGGATGTAAACGACATCATACAGCTTTACCTCTCCGTTTTCAGTTAGCAGTTTTATCTGAACTATGAGGGATGTAAACGCAGCACAAGCTATTCCAATTCTCATAGAAGGCATGGGTTTTATCTGAACTATGAGGGATGTAAACTGTAAAATTTGATTTCTGCACCTTCTGGTAGTGTTGTGTTTTATCTGAACTATGAGGGATGTAAACCAGTTGCTGACATTTGAGTTTGTTGTTGATGACGAGTTTTGTCTGAACTATGAGGGATGTAAACGTGGCTATTAGACAAAGGATTTATTTACAGAGACAAAGTTTTATCTGAACTATGAGGGATGTAAACAACGGTGAGGTCTTGAGAATACCTGCAGAGGACGTAAGTTTTATCTGAACTATGAGGGATGTAAACTTTTTGTCGACGTTTACCGTTCTCATCTCTGCCAACGGTTTTATCTGAACTATGAGGGATGTAAACGCAGTGCTTGCAGTCTATGCATAGCTTCACAACTACCAGTTTTATCTGAACTATGAGGGATGTAAACGAAGATACGGTTGCTTATCGTTTGAAAAGACTTAGGGTTTTATCTGAACTATGAGGGATGTAAACTAAAATATTATCTTAACCCTTTACAGAACTATCAAAACTATTTAATGGGGATAAAAATGCTCAAGGTAAGAATATTACTAAATAAATCCATTAAATAGCAGAACAACTTTATTAGAATTTTATTTAACCAAAATATGAAAGGAAGTTTTTGATATGGGTAGAAAAGAAGTTACTGTGATATTTGAAACAATAACTCCTTTGTGGACAGGCGATGCTTGGATGAAGAGTAAAAAAATTAGACCATCTTCGTTATTGGGAAGTTTAAGATTTTGGTTTGAGGTAATTTGTTATTTTGGGGGAGTAGTTAAAAAAGAAGATTTCGATTTTAGTAAGGGAAGATTTGAAAAAGAAATTGGGCAAAAAGAACAAGGAAAATTGAAAGATAAGCTTAATGCTCTGGGTTGTGGCTTTGAACAATTAACATATGTTTTAAAAGATTTAGATATATGTATACCTTCAATAATTTTTGGCACTACAGGATGGAAAAGTTTGATTCAAATAAAAGAGATATTGCCTTTAAATGATAATTGCTTTGAAAACAAATTAAATTTGCCAGGTAGAATCTGTGTTTCTAAACTTAATGACAAAGTCAAGGAAAATAGTGATTGTCCAAAAGGAGGTAATGGTGATTGGTCTGTCTTCTATCTTTCTAAACAGTATTTTTATGGACAATTCAGTGTGAAATTTTTAATAGAAGAAAAAATATTAGATGGAATATTTTACCCACTATTAAAATTTATGAATGAATATGGTTACTGGGGAGGCAAATGGAATATAGGATACGGGAGATTAAATATTCTTGAAGTAAGAGAAAATAATGTTGCAAATGATAATTGGAGACAAAATGAAAAATTTGATTTTAATTTATTTTTCAAGGATATAAAAGGTTTAGAATTTAAAATAAGTGAAGTTAATAACTTTGATGAATTAATTAAGTTTAAAAATAATGATAAAAAAATTAAGATTTTAAACAATCAAGTTCGAAAATCAGATTTAAAAGAAGTTATTAAGGAATTGATTAAAACAAAAGCAAAAAAAAGAGCACAAAACAAAATTAATGGAGGTGATAAAGAAGAAAGGCACAAGATTTTTGGCACCACCGCAAAGCCTCCAAATGATGAAGATTTATTACCACAGGGTTCTAAAATTTTACCTTATATAAAAAAAGAGAATGGGGATTTTGTTGGAGGATTTTTGTCGATTGCTGATTTGTTAACTCTATATAAAGAAGGTGAATAAAGTGCCAACGTATGATTCGTTGATGGAAATAAATGTTGACGAAATAAAAAACTTAATTCAGCTTATATCTTACTGCAAGTATTATTTTAAGCCAAAGAGCGAGAAAAAAGTCGAAGATTATCTTAATAAACAGAATGGTAAACCAAAAGCTATTAACGAAAATAAAGTAAAAAGCTTAGAGAGAGATTTTCCTTTTATTGGGCGCGAATACAAAGATGAATTGGAGAGAAAAGATTATAAAGGTGAATGCTTTAAATTGCTAAAAAATTACAAATCTAATGATACAACTAAAGACTTTTTGATTTCTTATTTGAAAGAAAAAATAATTAATGATAGTAATGGTTTTAATTTTGGGAATGATCAACAGTTAAAAAATATCAATTTAATATCAGGCATTTTAGATGAATACTCTGCGGATAATTATGTCAAAAAACTTCCACCCTACTCATTTGTAATTTTAGCAACCTTTCGGCTAAAACAACCGTACTTTTCCAAAGATGATGACGAATTTTATATAATTTCAAACCCAGTATTAAAAGAAAAAACATTCAAAGTGCCAATGATACGCGGAAGCAGTTGGAAAGGGGCTTTAGCTACTGCTTTTAGAGAGTTGATTAATGGGGAAATAAATTTTGATGAAAGAAAAAAGAAGATAGAAAGTTTTTTAAGAATATTTGGGGCAGGTTCAGAAAGTATAAAGGTTTTTGAAGATTATTTGAAAGGAAAAAGTGTTAATTTTGAAGATTTTAAGAAGAAACTCTTAGAATTTATTTTCTTCGAACTTGGGTTGGTAGTTGACAATGATCTTATACAAAAAATACATAATCGGGAAAGTATAATAGATCCCCAAAAAGATCTCCAAAATATCGTTACAGAAAAAATTTCAGAAAAGTTTAAGAAAATGAACAATAAATTGCCAGTAGAATTTCAAAGCCACAGAGGAAGAGCAATATTTTATCCTACATATTTTGACAGACTGTCGTTAGAAGTGATTAATCCTCATGATAGGAGAAAACGTGCAGGAACTTTGCCTATTTATTATGAAGTGGTTCCAGAGGGGACAAAAGGAATTTTGCAAATTATATATATTCCGTTTGATGGTGTATTAAAGAGAGAAGAAGAATTAAAAAGTGAAGCTGAACAGGATTTGGAGAATCTCTTGTTAGCAATTGAGATGGTATCTGAAAGAGGAATTGGTGCTAAAACTAAACTTGGATGGGGAACATTTGGTTTTGATAATAAAAAAAATTATATTGTAAAATTTTATACAAATAGAGATTTGGATATAAGTGAGGAACTCAAGAGTAAAGGGTGGATAAGATGGCAGGACTGAATTTGAAAAATTTAAAGGTATATAGAAATGAGATTTTAAAAGCTGAGATAATTTCTTTGTTAGCTTTATGGGACAAGATAGACCCGGCAAAGATAAATAAAGCTAATGTTCAATTGGCTAAGGCTTCTTTGGATTGTTGGAAAAATGACATCGAAAATAATGAGATAAAAATTTTAGGTGAAACCATTAATTTGTGGGATCATTTTCTTAACAATTGGCGTAAGTGGAGAAAACGAAATGATAAAAAATATTTTTTGCAAGTGTTATATGGTATTGGAGAAAGCTTAAACTCCGGTATAGATAAAGGTGCTCCCAAGGATAGTGTGAAAGTTGAACCTCAAGATGGTAGATGGTTATCAAATTCTTTTGGTAGTTTCAGAAGTAATATAATTTATCTATTAAGAGAAGAAAAAGACATCAATAGTATAATTGGCAAGATAGAAAAATATATAAAAAATCTTTTTGATACAGAAGAAATAAAAAATTGGAACGAATTAAAATTAATCAAAGAAAAATTTGAAGAAAAAGTTGAAAAATTTTTCTGTGGGTTATTAAGCGACGATAGATTTCCAGTAAATGATGTATCTTTATGGGATCAAGCTTATATGGCAACTGCAATGTTTAAAGCTTCACTTTCTGAATATATACTTAAAAATAATTGTATTTCAGCTATACCACAACAAAGTGAAGTGAAATGGCGCATTCTTGGTGTTCAATATGATAAACTTGGCCTTGCGGAAAAAGGATATAAACCTCAGCAAATACAGTGGTACAGAGAGATATCAAAAGAAATTGATGATGAGATTAAAACTCTTTTGGAATATGAATACCCTATTGGAAATGAAATTTATCGCGATGAGACAGGAATTTATTTTTTAGTTGGTGAAGGCTTAGGAGAAGATTTAAAAGATAACAGTAATTTAGCCAAACTAAAGAATGAATTAAAAGGAATAGAAGATAAGATTATAGATATTTTCAAAAGAAAATCTTTTGAAGAATTTTATCCAGCTATTTTTCTTACTAAAGCTTCACGAGGATTGATGAATTTGTCATATCTTATTGAAAAGGCAAAGGAAAATTTTCTTAAGGCAGATTGGAGTAAGAAAAAGATTGATATATGCTTAGAAAAATCAGAAAGCGGGAGAGCAATTGGAATATGTCAAATTTGCAGGCAGAGATTGGTATTCAAATCTGATATAGAAGAGAAAGACAAAAACATTTGCAGTACATGTTATGAAAATAAAACTCAAGGTAGAATAAAAAAGTGGTTTGAAAATTTATCAGGAGAAACAATATGGATGGACGAGTTAAAAGACAAGAATGGCAGGGTTGCTTTAGTAACAATGAAGTTTGAACTGCGTGACTGGTTAAATGGTGATATGTTGAATAGTTTAGTACTTCAAAAAGGTATTAATTTTTTGGGTGATATAAAAAGTTTAAAGAAAGACTTAACAGATATTTACATAATTAACCAAGACAAAGAAGTTCAGAATTCAATTTTAAAAAATTATACAGATAAAGCATTACATGGTCGCAAGGTAAAAAATGATAAGATTGTTGAAGCTTTTTTGCTTGAACGTTCCATTGGTGACAGATGGGAAGAATTTATTTGTAAAAAATTAGATGATTGGGACATTGAAAAAAATCAACCATCGAAGAAGAAAATTGATTTTGATAAAAGAAAAATATTCTGGCAAAACCTTACCGACGAAGATATAAACTTTTTATCCACACTCATCCTCCAATTTCTCCTTAGAAAAAATCCTTCACCTGCGCGCTTGAGAAGGATATGGGAAACTACAGAGGAGTTTTTCAAAGATATAAAAGAGAATATCTGCCAATATGCAAATATACCAGAAGAGAGATGTAAAAGATATTACTGGGAAAATATTGATATTAAAGATGGAGAATATAGAGATAAAGATGTAGTGTTCTGGGCTGATGACAAAAATGTTTACTTAATTTCCTATGTTTGCAATTTGCAAGAAAAAGAAGAATTCAAAATAAAAACATCTTCTAATAAGGATATTATTTTAAAAATACAATCTGCTAAAGCGATAAATTACTTACCCTGCATGTCTATCCTTGATCCGACACCTATTAGCTGGCAGTTTATTATTCCTGCAGAATATGTACCTAATTTGATAGATAGTGTTATGAAAAAATATGAGGAATACTTCAAGTTTGTATATGGTAAACTGCCGCTCCACATTGGAGTAATTGTTCAGGATTATAAACAACCTTTGTACGTGGGTATTAAAGCTTTAAGAAAAATAAGAAGAGATATTGATGATTGTGGAAAATTAGAAGTCAAAATTGAAGGTAGAGTAATAAAAGAAAAGATTAATGCAAATTTAAGACAAGAGGAAAAGGATAACACCACCACTGCTCATTACTCCTTATACTGGGGAGACTTTAATAACTTAGGATATAATTTTTTCATAAAACCTGATGATCACTATAAAAAATGGATAGATAGTATTGACAACATTGACGATAATACCAAAATTATCGTAATGCCCAATACATTTGATTTTGAATTTTTAGATAAAACTACAAGAAGAAATGAAATTTATTACGATAGAAACAACAAGTGGAAAAGAAAAATACCACTTAAAAATTCAAGACCGTATGACTTAGAAACATGGGAAAAGTTTAAAAAATTCAGAGAATTATTTGGCAAAGAAAATAAAACCAAAATTGCGAGAAGCACAAGGCTTCAAAAATTAATTTCTGTAATCTACAGTAAATTGGAAGACTTAGAAAATTATAAATTACCAGCGCATGACAAAGCTGACATAGACGTTGATAATGAAAGCATAAATATATTTTTGTCTGCAAGTTTTATCAATATTTTAAAACTGAAAGAAGACAGAGAACTTGCAGAAGGAATAAAAGAGTTATTTGAGATTAAAAATGAAGAAAATGAAAATCTTTTTTCGCTACTAAAAGAAAGAATGACTTTAGAGAATTTACAGTTATTTATTGATATGTATAACTTTTGGCATAAAGCATTGGAGGAGGTATAAAAATGGAGAAAAAAATAAACAAATGGGATATTGAATATACAGTCTATGGAATAGCAATGGATCCAATTTACATTGGGACTGGAGGGTATACCATAGGCAGGGTGGACAACACAATAGTCAGAGATCCAATAACAAAGCTTCCAAAAATCCCCGGTTCAAGTTTAGCTGGAACCTGGAGGTATTACACAGTATTGGAATTGTTGTCAAAAATAAAAGATAGACAACCTGATATGAATACAGTAAAGAGTATTGAGAAACCAACTGTAGTGGAAAAAATTAAAGAATGGATTGAAAAGAATTCTAACGAATGGAATAGCTTGACTGGTTGGTATTCATTTAATGGCAACGTTGTAGCAAAAATTACATGTGCAGGGCAGGATAATACACCACAAGAAGAATTGTCAAATTCACCATATACTGAAGATAAAGAAGGTAAAACAGGGCACTGTGGACACTGCATTGTTTGCAAAGGATTCGGATTTTCAAAAAAAGATTTCAGCTGGCAGGGCATGATATATTTTAGTGATTTGCACATTTTATTCTTCCCTGTATTTACTCTTTATGGAACAAAATGGATAACAACAGAAGAAGTTTTAAAGTGTGCTGGTCTATTTAAGAAGCTAGGTGATAATGCAAGTGACCAGTCACAATCAAGTGGTCAGCAATTTTTTAGAGTTTTGATACAAAATGAAGAAAAAGAAGCGCAAGCTGAAAAAAGTGAAAAAGAGTATATAAATCTTGGATGGATGTATCTTCCATGCACAAGAGAAAGCTTTTCAATTGATTTAGAGAAAGTGAAATTTGAAAATTTTGAATTGAAACCAGAAAATGTTGTAATAGTACCTGAAAAGTTATTTTCTCAAATTGTAAACTCTAATCTTGAAGTAAGAACATCTGTCTCAATAAATCCAATAACAGGGGCAGCAAAAGAGGGAGCGCTGTTTACTTCTGAAGCTATACCAAGAGGAACTATATTCTACGGAGATCTAAGAATATTTGATAAATCAGCTTTTGCGGAACTGGAATCAAAAGCAGGTGAATTACCTTCATCATGTGCCCTAATAGAGGCCCTCAGTGAATCTAAACACTTTTTTGAGACATTAGGTATAGGTGGTATGACCACAAGAGGTTTTGGAAGATTAAAATTAGAGCTCAAAAGAAAAGAAACAGAGGATGATAAAAATACAAGCATCCAATCTACAGAAGATAGTAAAACTGTTTCTGGAGGTGAACAAAGATGAGCGAAGATTATATGTTAGAACACACAATAAATAAAATAGCTTTTGAGCTTGTAAATGAGAAGATATTAGATGAGAATGAAATAAACAAGCTTTTGGGTGTTCTTTGCAACGACGGGGTTTATGCAATGTGGGTATATGCGTTAGATAAGCTGAAAGGTAGTAATAGAAATCATAAAACTGGAGTAGAGGTACCGAAAATTATTAAATTATCAAGCAAAATTGAGAAAGTTAGCAATTATATAAAAAATGGTAGTTTGGAAAAAGTCTCAGAGTTAACAGAGGAAATAAATAGCCTTGCAAATGAGATAAATAACCTACAGAATGATTTGGAACAATTACAAGGAGACGAAAGAAATAAAAAAGCAGAGGAAAAGCGCCAGAAAGAGAAAGAAAAATTAAAGAAGGAAGAAGAAATAAAGGAAAAAATAAACCAATATTTTTTAGACTTGGCCAATAATTTAGAGAACTTACTTTTCTTCAAAGAACTATTTGAAAAAATTCTTATCTATGCCCGCTACCATGCAAAAGCTATGGAGGATTCAAAATGAAATGGTATAGACTAATTTTTTCACAAGCTCAGCCAATTCACATTGGTTCTTTTATATGGGGAGTTGTAAACGAAACTGCAGCCTTTATTCCCGGTTGGACAATGTGGGGAGCATTAACAAATACTTATCTTAGGTTCAATAAGTTTAAAGATATTGAAAAGAGCAAAGAGTTCTTTACAAAGATTACAAACTTCTATCCTGCAAAAGCATGTAGCAAAAATGAAGATAAAAATCAAATTTTAAGTAGCTTAAAATGTCTGTTTCCGAAATACGAAAAAGGTGAATTTGGTTTTGTAGAGGTTCCCATATCGGAATTTGATGAAGATAATAACAATTTTGTTAGCCTTGATGAATTTAGATTTGAATTTGTTGATGTTATTGTTTCAACTGCAGTAGAACCTGTAAACAGAAAGGCAAAAGACGAAAGTCTTCATGAATTTGAGTTTATTCTTCCAAAATCTAAGATAGATAATTGTTCACTTTACTGGATTGGACTTATAGGATTTGAAGACAAAGAAGAGTACAATGAAGACCTTTTAAAAAGATATTTTTCGACACTTTTTGTTGGTGGAGATATTAAGTATGGATATGGCAAGTTAGAGTTATTTGATGTTCAGGAGATTAAAAAAGAAGAGGATTTAAATTCCTGGAATATAAAACAAGATGGGAGAGCAAATATTGCTTTAGAAAGTCCTTTGAAACAGTATGTAAAATTTTCTGGACAAGAATGTTTTGAAGGCGAGATTAAACTTATTGCCGAGTTTGACTTTTCAAAAAATATATCTGAAGTTTCAAGAGCAAGTTATTATATAAACATAGGTAGTAAAATTGTAAGTAACATGCAATCAAAAAATGGAGATTATAATTATTTAGGAAACTATTTCTTATATAAGGGGATGCTGAAACCATAAGATAAGCAGTGGATAGTGATAAAATGCTTTTAAGCTGCAGAAAACTGAAATGTTTTCTCTGCAGCTTTTGTTTTTTATATGAGTTCTGAATAGGAATAAACAATACAAAAGATGGGTATTAAAAATATGAATACTCAAACAAAATCAACTTTATAAAAAGGGAGGCAAAAAGATTGATTCCACTAAAAGATACAATTCCAAGCAGAGAAAAGCCTTTTATGACGTGGTTTATAATCATTATAAACGTTCTTGTTTTTTTATTTCAGGTATCCATTCCGCCTGAAGCGACGCAGGAGCTTGTTTACAGATATGGATTTATTCCAGAAAAATTTTCAAGGGCGCTGTCTAATGGACTTATAACAGGAATTATCTATTCCATATGGCCAATAATATGTTCGATGTTCATGCACGGAAGTTGGATGCACCTTATATCCAACATGTGGTCGCTCTGGCTGTTTGGCGACAATGTTGAAGACAGAGTTGGACACTTTAAGTTTTTAATCTTCTATCTTCTTAGCGGATTTGCTGCAGCTTATACTCACTGGTTTTTCAATGCACACTCTCTTGTTGCGGTTGTTGGAGCATCCGGTGCAATCGCAGGTGTGATGGGTGCATACTTTCTAATGTTCCCACTTTCAAGTATTGTTACACTCATACCGATTGGGTTTATTCCTCTTTTTGTAAACATTCCAGCGGTATTTTATCTTGGTTTGTGGTTTTTGTCGCAGGTATCATCTGGGATTTTAGAGCTGTTTGGACCTGTGTTTGGAAGTGGAATTGCTTGGTGGGCTCACATTGGTGGATTTGTGTTTGGCGCACTTACAGTTAATTTCTTCAAAAAGAAGTACCGCAGATACAATAATTTTTTCGATGATGAAATCTTTTATTACAGATATTATTAAAATTCTTAAGAAGGAGAGTGCATGACATGAGCTTTTGGGATTTGCTTATATTTTTCATCATAGCAAGTTCTCTTCAGCCTGTTATGAAACAAAGGATGCTTGAGTCTGCAAGGCAGAAGCTCATTGCTAAAATAGAGAAAAAAAGAGGTTCAAGGGTGATACTACTTGTTCACAGGCAAGAAACTATGAGCTTTTTAGGCTTTCCAATATACAAATACATTGACATAAACGACTCAGAGGAAGTAATCAGGGCAATCAATATGACTGACCCATCAATCCCGCTTGATATAATTCTTCACACACCGGGCGGGCTTGTTTTAGCATCAACCCAGATTGCGAGAGCGATAAAACGCCACAAAGGCAAAGTCACAGTTCATGTTCCGCACTATGCAATGTCAGGTGGGACGCTCATTGCACTTGCTGCAGATGAGATTGTAATGTCAGAGGATGCAGTTTTAGGTCCTGTTGACCCTCAGATTGGCGAATTTCCAGCAGTGTCTATCTTGGAGGTTGTAAAGCAAAAAACGCTCAATGAGATTGATGACAAAACATTGATATTAGCAGACATTGCCAAAAAAGCTATAAAACAAACAAAAGAAGTGGTTTTAGAGCTTCTATCTGGCAACTACCCAGACGATGTTGCTCAGAACATAGCAAAAGAGCTTGTTGAGGGCAAATACACACATGATTTTCCAATAACATATGAAAAGGCAAAAGAGCTTGGGTTAAAGGTAAGCTGCTGCATAGATAAAGAAATCAAACAGCTCATGTGCTTATACCCCCAGCCTGTTTCTAAAAAACCATCAGTTGAATATCTATGGGAGCCTAAAAGACAGTAGCAGAGTTTTAAAAATTAGATTGTTTTATGTTGTAAATATGGAATAAAATTAAATTGTATTGAACACAAAGCGAATTCCTGAAAAGGGCAAACACAGGGAAACCTGGGGCGCAAAGCCATGGGCCTATCGTGGGAAGTTTACCTCCCCTATGGTCGCCAGGCTGCCTGCGAAAACTGCAGACAGCCTTTTGTTAGTCTCCATTTACAACATCCACAAATGAATCCCACATTTTTTGCATTTCTTCTATGTTTTCATTCTTTATGCTGTCAATATACTTTTTAATTTCCCTCTCTCTTATCTTTGGATATCTTTTCTTCCAGTTTTCTTCAAGTTTTTCGACAATTCTTTTAACCTTGTTTACGTCAACCTCACCGATGACAATAAGAGAACCGAATTCTTCGACAAACCATTTTATGCCGTTGTATTCTATTATTTCTGTTGGCTGATTTATGTCAACTGGAAGTTCTGGATTTTTTGCTGTTGAGAGAATGGAGAATCTGTAGACAAGGCACAGACCTTTTTTTGAAGGAATTATTCTAAAGTATCTTTTGCATGCCATCAAAGCTTTGAACACAAGCCTTGCGCGTTTTATTGATTTGATCAGCTCAAACAGTGTAGTGTAATCATCTTCAATTGGCATTCTAAAATCCCACCAGGAGTTTAAACCTTCTTCTTGCAAAACGTATTGGCGAAATCTTATTGATGAGAGCTTTTCAAGAAGTGATTTTCGCTGCATGCTTACCATCTCCCTTTAATTTTTTTTTTGCTGCAAGCAGCAGCGAAGGTTATTTTAACTGAGTTTTATTCTCTTTGGAAAGACAAATTTTTATGCGAAGTTGATTTTTGATTAGAGTTTAAACTGTAATTTTCTCAATTGTGCAGTAATTCCTTGAGAATAAAGTATTTGAGGCTGTGTTGTTTATGGCAAAAATTCATGGTGAAATAAATTTTTAATCTCACCTGATAAATTTGATCTTTAAACTTCGCATAAATTTTGGAGTTGATCAAAAATGTGGCTGGTTGTAAACTGTATGTGAGAAATAAAGTGTGATGAGGGTATAAGAAAAATAGAGTTATTAAAGCTTAGATGAAAAATGTTTTACCTTGAGAGGTGGCAAAAGATGGGATGGTGATTGCCGTCATTATCTTGATTATCCTTGCTCCAATCCTCCTGCCGCTAATACTCATTTCGCTTGGAATTTTATATTTAATGTTTAGATTTATCTTAGGAATTATTAAAGGCTTTTTTAGGATATAAAGAACCAAAGAACCAAGGTGGTGATAGGGTTGAGTTATTTTTATATCGATGAAGATGGTGTAATAAAACTGCATGAATCTTATTATGAACAAACTTTGATTGATTATGTTGGAGAAAGTTTGAGAACATTTGCAAGCTTGAGAGAACTATTAAAAGATGAAATTGGCAATTTCAAAAGGCCAAAAGAGTATTTGCAGGCAAAAAAGTGTCCTGGCTGGGTTGGACTTTGCCCTAATAACAAAGAAGAAAAAGACTCAAGCTGCAATCCTGCCCAGTGCTGGAATACAAAAATAAAAACTATAAAAGACAAAATAGATAAGAAAGATCACTTTAAGTATGATAACATTCTAATTAAAGTTTTATCCCCTTCAATATGTTCTGAATGCGGAAGTGGTGAGATGAAAATTGAATGGGGCAAAAGAGTCAATGTCAAAGTGGC
This sequence comes from Caldicellulosiruptor hydrothermalis 108, assembly GCF_000166355.1. NCBI lineage: Bacteria > Bacillati > Bacillota > Caldicellulosiruptorales > Caldicellulosiruptoraceae > Caldicellulosiruptor > Caldicellulosiruptor hydrothermalis. The sequence goes on along the minus strand of NC_014652.1, from coordinate 2,710,650 downwards.
AGGATACACCCTGAATTTTGAAAATGTTGCATATATGGTTTGCAAAAAATGTGGCATTGTCTACATGTCAACAGTAGATGAAAAAAGCAATTGAAGTTATAAAGGAAAAGATAAGAGATTATGATCCTTATGAAGAAGCTCTTAAGCAAGCTGGAATTGATAATGAAGCTGGTCTTGACGCTGATTGTTCAGTATCAGAATTTGAAATTCCCCCAGTTAAAACAATTATTCTTGATAAAGACAAAATAGGACTTGAAATGCTAATAGAAGATTTGAAAAAAGGTTGCATTTCTCTTACAATGGCACTCTTTCCGATCAACTCACCGGTATCATCAGTTGATGTTACAACATTTAATGTATGCCACTACGCAGATCCTGAGGATATGTATCCAGAAGGGTTAGAAGATGAAGGAGAGGATATAATAGAGGAATGATGTCAATTTAAAACTGCATATAAAAGATGCCGGGAAGCTGTTTCTTTTTCCCTGGCATCTTTTTATTCTCCCTGAAGTTAAAATTTTAATATACAATCCATTTCAATTATTTAAGAAGAGTCTTCATTTTCTTCCTCTCAAACCCCAAAGGAAACCTTTCCCACACCTCAAACACCAAAGGTAAGGTTCCCTCTCCCTCTCAATCCCCAAAGAGGGGGACCCTTCCCCTCCTCAATCCCCAACGGGGAGGCTACAAACATGGAAATCCACCAATACCTAGCTGTTTGTTCAGAATTAGTGATTGAGTTGGAATTACCGGAATATATTTTGGTGCTATCTCACCAAAAAACCTATCACATTTCCACCTTTAGCTTTATTAATAGCTTTCATGAGTTCAATTATTTTTGCCTTGTCACCCATAAAAAAGTTTACCTACCTATAACCTTTATTTGTACACCTATAAAGTCAAGATAGTTTGTAAAAATATCAAGTAAAACATCATATGGAAGGGAGGTAAGAGGAAGACCAGAATACTCAGTGTAAAACAGTTCAATATAGTCACGCAAATCTCTAAGCTTATCTAAAGCCTCTAAAATCTTGAAATAGTTAATTTCTTTTCCTTCAAACACAAGTCTTGAATTGTTATAAGTAACTTCATATACCATCAAAATGGTGCCTCCTCATCAAGTTCAAAATTGTCAAGTATATTTGTATCAAGTTCTTGCTCTAAAGTGTCTAAATCTTCGTAATAATGTTTCAATCCCCAACGGGAAGGCTACAACCGTAGAAGTCTTGAAAAATGCCACAAGGAACAAATGGTTAAGTTTTCAAGCTACTATAGATTATTTCTATTATACCCCACAAGCTCTTGGAAGTCAACACATGCCATAAATTGCCTTTTGCTCTCGACCCCCGGGGTTTTTGGGGGGATTACAGGTCGACAGCAATTGGTAAATGCAAAATAGCTAAAAACTGAAATCACAAGATACACGAAGCAAAATGGACAAAAATGTAATAACATAGCAAGAAAAAGCTGACAAAACCCAGCTTGGCATGCATCAAAAGGTGCGAAAAGCCCAATATCATCTCATTTCAGTACGTTCTTTCAGACATGGCAAAATACTATGATGTAGCTTTTGTTAAGAGGTTTGCTGAGAAATTTGTTGTAAAAGCTTTCGAGATATTACCAAAATCTACTATGATAATTTTCAACGATACAAACGTCACACAACAGTATGCTTTGAGGAATCCTGAAGAAGTAAAAGGAAGAGAAATCCTTGATTATTTGGCTCGCAAGTTTTGGATCAATTACAATATCGCAGTGTTAAAATATTACTTTCCATACAACAGTGACCCAAGCCTTTGTTTTGGTGGTGCTCATTCAAAGTGTGAGATTGACATGGAAAGTGTTCCAGAGGAGTTAAAGAACTATTTTGAGATGTGGAATCAGTACAGAAGTGCACAGCTTGTGCTTGTTAAGAATGCTGATGTTAGTTTAGTTTAGCAAAAAGGGGCTGAGATGGTGATAATAAGTGCAAGTAGAAGGACAGATATTCCAGCCTTTTATGGCGATTGGTTTATAAACAGAATAAAAGAAGGTTTTGCAATGTACCGAAACCCTATGAGACTGACTCAGGTTTTTGCAGTATCGCTCCATCCAAAAGATGTTGATGCCATAGTTTTCTGGACAAAGAATCCCAAGAATTTTTTGGACAAGCTCAAATACCTGGAAGAATACACTTATTATTTTCAGTTCACAATTACCCCTTATGGAAAAGACATAGAGCCTGGCATTCCTTCGAAGGATGAGGTCATCGAAACCTTTATAGAGCTTTCAAACATGATAGGCAAAAAGAGAGTTATCTGGCGGTATGACCCTATTATTATCACAGATAAGATGGATTTGGAATACCACAAAGAAAAGTTCGAAGAGCTTTGCGAAAAGCTTTCACCCTATACGCAAAAGTGCATAATAAGCTATGTTGACTTTTACAGCAAGGCAGTGGATGAGTTAAATAGAATAAATGCCAAAGATCTTGCGGCAGAAGAGCTTTACAATCTCTTTGGTGCGATGGGCAGCATTGGGAAAAAGTATAACCTCAGTGTTGAGACCTGTGCAGAAGATCTACCGGTCGAAGAACTGGGGCTAAAAAAAGCGCATTGTGTAGATGGCGAGCTTATTTTGCAGCTCAAAAGAGAAAAGGACCCCTACTGGACAGCAAGCTTTAAAAAAGACAAAAACCAGCGTCAAGCGTGCGGATGTGTCCAGAGCATAGACCTTGGGATATTCAACACATGCAAACACTTTTGCACTTACTGCTATGCAAATTTTAGCAGAAATTCAATCCTCAAAAATGCGAAAAAATATGATGTCAACTCACCACTTCTGTGTAGTAGACTTGATCTTGAAAAGGATGAAATAAGAATAAGGGAAAAAGATGGCTCTATAAAACTTGACAAAGAAGCTATTTTGAAAGCAGAGGCAAACCAAAAAGAATTAATGACACAGCTTGATTTTTACGAATATGAAAAAATTTCTCTTGAAGATAATTCTAATAATTGGCTTGTAGAAAAAATTTTGGATTATCTCAAAAAAACAAAGCAGGGAACTTTGCTGTAAAGAGGGCTATTGCTACTTCTCTTTGCAGCTTTTTCTTTTTTTAGAGGAGAAAATAGGGTATAATTAAATTATACTGAAGAAAAATTTAGCAATAAATGCAAAATGTTTTTCTGAGGAGAGGAGATAATCAAATGAAAGTAATATACCAAGTTGGGAGACTGGATAATCCTGCAATAGCTACTAAAAAGTTTTATATTAAAAATTTCAATGGTGAGATAGTTGAGGAGAGCGGAGAGTCTGAACTTTCTTCAACTGTGTTGCGAGATTTTCTTCGCAAAAGAGGCTGTGAGGCAAAAACCGTTGTCATATATCCCGTTAGCATTGTTCTGAACAGTAGACTTCCTGAATACATTCAGCCAGCCAATTTGAAAGAAGAACTTGCAGCCATCTTTAAAGATCCATCGGACTACCTGAAAAATCCAGATGAGTTTATAGATAGAATAGATCTTGAAAGGTGCAGGGACGAAAAGCTTATTGTTCACTCTCTTGGTGAGTATATGGAAACATTTCTTGATGCAAGCTATGATGATATTGTGCTTGAGATTCTTTTTGACATGATAGAAAGATACTTGAAAGGTGAACTTGAAGATCTTTACCTTGACATTTCAAGCGGACACAACATTTATATTTCTGCAATTTTGGAGGCTGCAAGACACTTTGCTGTCTTTTCAAATCTTATGAATTGGCTTGATGAAAGCAAAGTGCCAAAGATATGCATCACTTTTTCTGACCCGATTATAGGAAGTTCAGCAAAAAGTTTTGAGATACACATTCAGCAGCAAAGATTTACGGCATTTTTCTCATCTCCAATTAAACGAAAAGAGGCAGCAGAGTACAACTTTTCATTTTTGAGAAATATTTATCCTGACCCAGAAAACAACGGCACAAAAGGGCAAGAGGCAGCAAAGCTCAAACAGCAGGTGAGAGAAAAAAGAAAGAAATTAAGAGAGAAGATAGAAATGTTCTGCCTTTTGTTTTCTGCCATAAAAAATAACGTTCCTTTGTATCTTTACTATCAGCACTACCACTCTGTAGATGAGATAAAGGAAGAGATTTTCAAGCTAATTGAGCATGCCAAGGGTCAGCTTTGCAGCGATTATCAAAAGTCTCCCAACCTCAATAAAAGAGCTTACATAGATGCAATTTTGAGTTTGGGATTTTACATTGGGATTGTAAATGTGCTGGAAAAGCACAATATAACTATGTTCTGTCAGGATACAGGAATTGATCTGGATCTTCTCAAGAGAGACTTTTTTGAGATTTATTCAACATTCAGAGTACCTACAAACTATGTTATGCTCAGCAATGAAATATCAAATACGCAAAAAATATTAGAACAAATGGATGATATCGGTAGCTGGACAGGACTTTACAAGATAATTGATCCTGGAAAGCCGGTGGGCGAGCCAATTGACAGAAATTATTTTGCGCACAGCGGATTTGAAAGAAATATAACAGAGATAAGGACAGAAGGCAGCACAATTTTTGTAAGATATGCATTTAATACCAATTTTAATGTAATCAACTGCTGGCTGAAAGATAGAATAGAATAGTTTGATGTTTGTAAATTTATGTAAGAATTAAGCCACGGCAGAGACGAAAAATCTTCTTTGTTCTCTGCGTGGCTTTTTTATCTTGGTTTGCTCTTGAGGAGAGTTTATTGTCCATTTACAGCATTTACAAAAGCATCCCAAATCTTCCTCATTTCTTCCAAATCTTCATCCTTTATTTTGTTTATATACTTTTGAATTTCTCTATCTCTTAATTTCGGGTATTTCCTCTTCCAATTGTTTTCAAATTTTTCGACTACTGATTTTATTCTGTTCACATCAACTTCACCGATGACAACAAGCGAAACAAATTCTTCAACGGACCACTTCACACCTTCATATTCAATTATTTCTGTTGGCTGGTTTATATCTACGGGAAGTTCAGGATTTGAGACAGTGGATAAAATGGAGAATCTGTAGACCAGGCACAGACCTCTTTTAGCAGGGATTATTCTAAAGTATCTCTTTGCAGCCATCAGCGCTCTGAAAACAAGTCTGGCACGTTTTAGCATATGTTTCAATCCCCAAAGGGGAGGCTACAAACACTGTATTAGATTATATGAAAGAGCAAGTGAAAAGTGTTTCAATCCCCAAAGGGGAGGCTACAAACTAGCTTTCAATCGCCTGAGCTCTGCTATAGTATTTTGTTTCAATCCCCAAAGGGGAGGCTACAAACTCAAAAGCTATTTCTATATTACCTTCATTAATGTTGTTTCAATCCCCAAAGGGGAGGCTACAAACAAGACCCTAACAACCAATTTCTGTTTATTGACGCTAGTTTCAATCCCCAAAGGGGAGGCTACAAACTGAACTCTTCCTCCTTCAAGCCCAAATCTTAGTTTTGTTTCAATCCCCAAAGGGGAGGCTACAAACCCGTAGATGGCTTGAAAAATATCACAAGGAACAAATGGTTAAGTTTTCAAACTGCTGTAGGTTATTTCTATTATACCCCTAAAGCTTTTGAAAGTCAAGGGATGCCAAAAACTTCCTTTTGCTGTCGACCCCCGGGGGTTTTTGGGGGGATTGCAGGTCGACAACAATTGGTAAATACAAAAGCTAAATTATGCCTTATATTTCAAAGTACATGCAAATATATGGAATAAAATGTATAAACAAAAATACAATATACAGGAGTAGATGTAAATAATATTTCATTTCGCTCCTTTTTTAATTTGAAACACATGCATCCGATAGATTTGGATAAGGATAAAAAAGAGAATATAGCTGAAGAATAATTAATCCAAGCTACAAAGAAGAATTAAATTTAGCATAAGATGGCGTGAACTTCAGAAAAATCAAAAACACAATAGAAATCTAACTAAAACTGTGTTATAATATTTATTGACTTCAAAGTTATTAACTTTAAAGTTAGTAACTCTGAAGTTAGTAATTTTAAAGTAGGTGATTTTATGTTTGTTGGAAGAAAGTATGAACTTGAAACATTAAACAGGCTTTATAACGAAGACAAATTTCACTTTGTTGTTGTGTATGGAAGAAGGCGTGTTGGAAAAACTACTCTGCTTACTGAGTTTTGCAAAAATAAACCCTCAATATTCTTTGTTGCTGAGGAATACAATGATAAAATTAGCCTTGAATCTTTTTCAGATAAGGTACTGTCTTATTTTAACCTTGGAGGGTTGATAAGCCAATTTGAGTCATGGGAGAAGGCATTCATATTTTTAGCACAGCAAGCAAAGGATAAAAGATTAGTTGTCGTAATTGACGAATTTCCTTATATAGTAAATGCAAACAAAAGTATACCATCACTCCTGCAAAATTTGATTGACCATCATTTAAAGAACACCAAACTTTTTTTGATTGTCTGTGGATCTTCGGTAAGTTTTATTGAAAAGGAAGTTTTAAGCTATAAAAGCCCTTTGTATGGACGAAGAACTGCTCAGTTAATAGTTGAGCCATTTAGTTTTTTTGAAAGTAGAGAGTTTTTCCCTAATTATAGTTTTGAAGATCAGGTAATTGCATATGGAGTTTTGGGAGGAATTCCCCAATATTTGATTATCATTGACAGCACAAAAGACATATACGAAAACATCAAGACAAAAATATTGGACAAGTCATCTTATCTTTATGAAGAACCAAAACTGCTTTTAAGGCAAGAGGTAAGAGAACCTGCTTTGTATAATTCGATAATAGAAGCTATCGCAACAGGCAGCAGCAAATTAAATGAGATAGCTACAAAAGTAGGAGTTGAAGTTGATAAATGTGCAAAATATATTTCTGTACTTATAGATTTAAAAATTCTTGAGAGGGTAACTCCTCTTTTCTCGGAGGCAAAGAGCAGAAAAAGCATTTACAGAATTAAGGATAATTTCTTTAGATTCTGGTATCGATTTGTTTTTACCAACAAGACTTTAATTGAACAGGGATTGATTGATGAAGTTGTTGAGAATAAAATCAAACCTTCCATGAATGAGTTTATTGGGGAGGTTTATGAACAGATATGTATGGATTACCTAAAAGTTTTAAACAAGGAAAAAAGATTACCTTTCATTTTTGAAAATATAGGTAAATGGTGGGGGAATAATCCTTATAAAAAGCGTGAAGAAGAAATTGATATAGTAGCATTTGATAACGATAACATACTATTTGGTGAATGCAAATGGAGAAACCAAAAGGTTGACATGTCTGTTTTAAATAATCTAATAGAAAAAAGCATGATTTTTAATTACAGTGAAAAATTCTACGTGTTATTTTCAAAAAGTGGTTTTACAGATGAGGTAATAAGTTTTGCTAAACAAAATCCTCATGTGTTGTTAATTAGTGAATTTGACATTTAGAAAAAATAGTTCAGATCATTTGTGTAATTAAAGAATCATTTAAAGAATCAGAAGCGAAACTTCGCATATTTTTTGAACTTTTCAATTATCAAAAAAGGGTATATTATTTCCCTGTAAATCTTTTCTTCAAAGATATTTTGTTGTATAATGGTATAAAGTGTATTGTTATTACTGAATCTGTCGAATACACAACAAAAAAGAAGGTGGGCAATAAAAATGATTTTTTACAATGCTCATCAAAGAGAAGAAGATAAAAACTTTGACTATACTCTTTTTCTTGGCGCAATCTTGCACGATATTGGCAAATTTTATATGAGAACAGAAAACCCTGATGCTAAAAAGAACATCTCAAGAGAATATGAAGCATTTTACCGAGAAGAAGGAAAGTATGCTCCGCGTCATCAGGAATGGAGTGCGTTTTTTGCCGAACATTTTTTGCCAGAAAGTTTAAAAACGGTCACATCTCTTGTTTTGTATCATCACAGACCATCTTCATACCAGCAGCTTTTGATAAGCGTTGCTGACAAGATCTCAGCAAAAGTCGACAGAAAAGACTTAAGCGAAGAAGAAGCAGCAGATGACAAGTCAAAGTACTTAATCTCTGTTTTGTCCCAAATAAGCCTTGATGAAAAAAAGAGAAATACGAAAACACCTTATTATAAGCTTCTGAAAAAAAGGTATGAAGTTGAACCACCTTCTAATAGTTTCAATACAAATGCAAAAGAAGACTATCAAAACCTATGGGCAGAGTTTTCCAGAAAAGTAAATGCTCTGAGAGATGGTTTTGGTAGTTCATTTGACTTAGAAGACTTTGCAACTGCCATTTACAACTTGCTTAGAATTTACACATACAACATTCCATCTGCTTTTTACTATTCGCAGCCTGATATTTCTCTCTGGTCGCACAGCAAGTCAACTGCTGCAATTGCATTTTGTCTTGACAGGCAGCTGAAAAAAGAGTTTTCCCAGGAAAATGAAAGAGTAAGAGTTTTGGAGGCAATCAACACAAAGCTTTTACCTGGAAATGAATCTGCGATAAAAAAGGGTGACTATCCATACTTTTGCCTTGTGAAAGGCGATGTGTCTGGAATTCAGGATTTTGTTTTTGACACAAAGATGGACGGAGCTTTGAAGGCTCTCAAGGCAAAGTCATTTTACATCTCATTTTTGCTTGACACCATTGCAAGATACATCCTCAAAGAAGAAAACATGCCAATCTGCAACCTCATATACAACGGTGGAGGGCACTTTTACCTTCTGATGCCGGGGTATTTTATGGGAAAACTTCCGCAGTATCAACAAAAAATCGACAAAATTCTCTTTTCTGCACACAGAGGAGCTCTGAGCGTGCTTTTAGAAGCTGCAGAGGTTGATCTTTACGACTTTGCACACAACTTTGGCGACTGTTTCGATAGGGTTTCAAGAAATATCCAGAGAAAGAAGGTTTGCAAGTTCAAAGACGTGATTGAAGAGTCAAAAATGGAATTTTTCGAGCCATGGGAAGATTATGAACAAAAGTGTCCTCACTGTGGAAGAAAGATAGAACCAAAGGAAGATAATCCAGATTTTTGTAGTTTTTGCGAAAGCTTTGTTCAGCTTGGCGATGAGCTTATGAAAAGTTTGTTCATTATTGATTCATGGGGAAAAGAAAAAGAGTTTTCAGAATTTTCTGATATTCACAATGTACTTAAAGCTTTTGGTAGATACGTTCAATTTTCCAATCACTATGAAAGCGTTGCGAACACGCTGATTTTGGACAGAAGCAGGATAGAAGATTTGCAGAGAAAGCAAACGGAAATTGAAAAAGGGCAAAAAGGGCCAAAATCAGAATTTGAGAGCGAGTTCTATGAAGATCTTGACATCTCAACCCATGTACCGTTCAAAAGTGAAGATGAAAGAGTACCAATGCTTATAGAGGATATAGCAGAGTCAGCAAAAGGGATTAAAACATGGGGCATTGTTCGAGGAGATGTTGACAATCTTGGCGACATCTTCAAAAAGGGGCTTGGAGAAGATAATTCGATTTCAAGAGTGATGACATTGTCAGAGGAGTTTTCGATATTCTTTGGCTACTACTTCAACAAACTGATAAAAGAACAAAATGGGAATATCATGGTCATCTACGCAGGTGGGGATGACTTTTGCATACTTGGCCAGTGGGATGTTCTTCCACAGACAGCGCATAAGATTTACACAGAATTCAGAAGCTTTTCTTGTTGGAACTCTGATGTCACTCTTTCGATGGGCTTTGAGATAGCACCAGATAAGAAATATCCCATTTACAGGGTTGCGATGGTATGCGGCGAGCATTTGGAGCAGGCAAAAGAGTATGAAAGGGAAAATGGTAAGAAAAAGGACTGTTTTGCATTTGGTGCAAACTTTGTTGGCTGGGAAGAGTTTGAGGATTTGAAAAAACTCAAAGAATCGATTGCTGACCTTGTTGGGAACAAAAATGTCTCAAAAGCGCTTATAAACGGCATCTATGCCGTTTGCAGTCTTAAAAAGATGGCACAGACCCAAGAAGAACTTTTCAAGGCATGGCGATTTGTGTATTTCATGGCAAGGCTGAAAGAGAGGTATTCTAATCCTAAGGACAGAATTGAAAAAGCTCTTGATGAGGTTTTATGGAGAATAATTTGCAAAGAGACAAATAGTCTTTACAAACACTCTTACTTGGCAGCGCGCTGGGCTGAACTTGAGCTGAGAAGATAAAAATCAATTTTGGGGAGAGGGTGAAGTGGTTATGCCAGCACAAGGTGGTAACAATGCATTAGCTTTGAAAAATGATATTTTGAGCAAGATTGAAACTGCTATTGACCCTGAAAAAGACAAGGATGGCAAGGCTTTTTCAGATGTTGCTGAAAAGACAGGTCAACTTTTAAAGGAGTCAGGCGTCACCATTACTCAGATCAGAAAGTTGTTTACTGAGGTAAAAAGACTTTCTCCAGAAGATGACAATTACAAATACAAACTGAAACTTTTGAAAGCAAAGCTTGCGTACACCGCAGGTAGATTTAAAAAAATGAAACATTTTCAGGAAATAATCGACAAAGCTCTTCCTGTTGCAGAAAAGAGCCCAGAGGCTCTAAACAGGTTCAAAGACTTTTTTGAAGCAGCTGTTGCATATCACAAATACTTTGGTGGCGACCAATAAAAAATCTCAAAAGGGGGAGACTATTGCCATGGATGTAATCTTGAAAGGAAAATACATCATAAAGTGCAAGATTAAAGCTGTAACAGGTCTTCACATTGGTGAGGGCAACAACAGCATTGAGATAGGCGGAATTGACAATGCAGTTGTGAAAGATGCAGAAGGCAAGCCTTACATTCCAGGTTCTTCTCTCAAGGGTAAGATGAGATCTCTTATGGAGTTTGCAGAGGGCAAAGTAAAAGATGATCTGATGGTTGTGGCAGTTAAGAAAGGTGACAAACCAGAGATATGCATTCACATGTGCGATGACAAAGAATGTCCAGTTTGTGGACTTTTTGGTAGAAATCATGGTAAGCATGTTACCAAAAAAGAATTTTTGAAAGACCCTAAGGCAGAAGGAAGAGATTTTTCTGACGCAGTCATCCCCACAAGGCTCATTGTTCGCGATGCAAAGCTGATAGAAAGCTCTATCACAGACGAGATGAAAGAGAACCTTGACCTTGAGTGGACAGAAGTAAAATTTGAGAACAACATAGACAGAATAACCTCAAAGGCAAATCCAAGACAGAGCGAAAGAGTTCCTGCAGGCGCTGAATTTTCTGCAGAGTTTGTTGTCAACAGGTACGAGGTTGACGGCAGCGACGATGGTCAGCTTTATTTGAGCAAGTTCATCAAAGCAATGAAGCTTTTAGAAGATGATTACTTGGGAGGTCAAGGTTCAAGAGGAAACGGTAAAGTCAAGTTTGTGGACATTGAAATAGTTTACAAAGATTCAAGCGACTATGAAAAAGACAGTAATGACCTAAAACCAATTGCAACCGCACCAAGCCTGGACCAGCTTAAACTTGCAACAAAGTAGAATTTGTTATTTAAAAAGGTGATAAAGATGGGCAAAGGCAAATTGTACAGGGTATTAATGCACTTTACCACACCTCTTCACATCGGCGAAAAGGAAAAGATATACAATATAACCCAGACGTTTGCGCATTCAGACACGCTGATGTCGGGGATAATAAACGCATACTCACTATTGTACGGCAACAGTAGTACAAACCAGCTGGTGGAGAGTTTTTTGCAGAAAAGTCTGCCTTTTGAGATTTCTTCCACGATGCCGTATGTCGGTAATGAATTTTTTGTACCAAAACCGATTGGGTTGAACCTTCATCTTTACAAGGATAAAGGCATAATTGAGGTTGAAAAGGACAAGGAAATCAAAAAGGTGAAATTCATAAGAGAAAAAGACTTGCTCAGCAATTTCCCAGGAAAATACAAAGTAGCAGGGAGCTTCTTGCTGCCCAAAGATATGCTTCACAAATTTGATGATAGCGAAAAAGCACCATCCTTGGGAAAAATTAAAGAAAGGGCAAGGGTTTCAATAGACAGGCTAAGTTCTTCCTCGAACATATACTATTTTTCTCACTTTGAGTTCAAAGATAATGCGGGACTGTGGTTTTATCTCAGAATAAACGACCAGAGCTTAGAAAACAAAGTCAAAGCAGCAATAAGACTATTGGGCGATGAAGGACTTGGCGGCGATAGAACCTGCGGGCTTGGAAGCTTTGAAGCTAAGTTTGTAGAAAGTAGCATGCTAGAAGAAAATGACAGGGCAAAATATTACATGAGCCTGTCACTTGTAAATCCCCAAAGTGAAGATGAGATAAAAAGTGCGCTGTATTATGAAATTTTGACGCGAAGCGGCTACATCTACTCAAAGGCAGGGCTTGGCATAAAGAGAAAAGCTGTACGAGCATTTGCAGAAGGGACTGTATTTTCAGGAAAAGTTTGCGGCAGGGTGGTTGATGTAACACCTCAGAAGTTTTCTCAGCACAGGGTATATTGTTTTGGGCTTGCGTTTTTGGTTCCCCTGCCGGAAGGGGTGATGATGATTGGCAACTGAATGTTTTGAAAGCAGGGTATATGAGATAGAAGTTCTGACCCCAACTGTAATTGGCGGGCAGGACAAAATCCAGAGCTTTGAGTTTGTCAGAGACGGCGATTATTTGTATTTTATAAACTTCGATAGGCTACTTGAAGAAAATCTTTTCAAGGAAAGCTTTGTTGATGAGCTGACACGCGGACTTTCAGGAAACCTCAAAGATTTCAACATCCGCAATGTCATGACAAAATACAACATAGATTTCAGGCGATTCTCAAAGTACAAGCTAAAGCTTGAGGGGGTTCAAAAGCTTCCAAGAGAGATTGTGGCTTTTGTCAAGAGCGCAGGAAGATTTTATATTCCAGGGTCGTCATTCAAAGGTGCGATAAGGTCTTTTGTGACAAAGGCGCTCAGGAAGGATTTAATAAAGCACTATGAAGATTGCCTGAACCAAAAAGGTAAGGTTGACCCGCAGCATCTTAGCAGCGACGCAGATAAGAAAGTATTTTCATCACCGAACGAATCACCCTTTAAATATCTTCAGATAAGCGATAGCAGTTTTGTAAATCCAGATGATGCAGCAGTTTTTGAGATAAAAGTCATGAACATCTGTGACGGTCAAGTTAAGTGGTTTGCAGGGGTGAAAGAGGGTAAAACAAACAACGTAGATAACCCAGAACAATCTTCTTCAATCCTTGCAGAGGGGATAAAGCCCGGGGTTAAAGTTTTTGGCAGCATGAAGGTTGAGAAGGACTTTGTTGATGGGAACGAGGTTGTAAGTGGGCTTAAAGAGAAAATTGGCATGAATGTTTCAGTAGTTTCTCCTTCAGAGTTTTTAGCAGAGGTTATGAGGGCTGTTGCTAAAGATTACATTCAAAGAGAGATAAATTTCTACAGCAAGTACAATCAAGCTCAGATTGTCTCAGAGTACCATAAGCTTTTGAATATTTTGAACTCTCTTGAACCAAACCAGTTTTTAATTCAGATAGGATTTTCAACAGGGTATTTGTCAAAGACTGTGGGGATATTTTTTACTAAATCTCATTTTGAAAAGCTTGAAAAAGTTGGTGGGCTGTCAAGGATTTACCCAGAACTTTTCCCGAAGACAAGAAGGATAATCTTCAAAAACGGGCAAGTTTACACAGTCCCCGGCTGGATAAAAGTAACCATTAGATGATGGGCTGTGATGAAAAAGTGGCAAAATACTTTACATTTCATTTCTGGGCAAGGGAGGATGGCGTATTTTTGCCATCCTCTTATTACTCTAAGGTATATGAAGCTTTGAAGAGTCTTCTTGCTACAGAGCAGTTTACCATCTCACCCATTAGAACAAAAAACAAAAAAGAGGTTGAAGATGGCATATGGGTGTTCGAAGATTTTAGAATATACCTTGCCACACCTTTTTTAGAGCTTGTTACACAGAACATATTAAAGATTTATGAAAGTTTAAATGGTTTGTTTGATGGCATTTACTTGAAGAGAATTTCATGCAGGACGCAGCAGCCAAAGACAAGTGGAAATTTGCTCAGCGGTGTGTTTGCTCAAAAAGACGGGGCTTGCTTAGAATATGACAGACAGCCAGAGATTTTTTCAGAGATGCTAAGAAGGCAGCTTTTGAGCATCTACTACCAAAGGTTTGGAGCATATCCAGAAGACCAGAGGTTTTTCTTTGTCATAAAAGATGGCTTGAAAAAACAGCATGTGGTTCCTTCAAGAATTGAGTATTTTGGTAGATACGAAGTATTTGCCTCAACAGAGCTTCTTGACATGTTTTGCCAGATGTTTTGTGTAAAGTAGATTTTGTAAAACTCTGCTATTCAGCTTGTGCAGGCTGCAAACCAATTTTCTTCGCAGAAAAATTGACTTTTGTAAGCTTTTCATAGAGGGTAAATTATAAGTAGTAGGAAAGTGCCACGAGGTGAGAAGCGATGTCGCTAAGTTCTCTTCTTGGCGCATCAATAATGCTCAATGGGCTTGCAGAAGGGTTAAAAGTTTTTGCAATTGTTGTTGTTCTAGGGTTTGTTATAAAAGGGCTTTGGCAGGGCTTTATAAAGGCGCTTGCTAAGAATTAATGTATTTGCTAAGAAATAATAGCTTCTGACAACACTCTAAAAGGGCTTGAGAGCACAAAATGGCTTTCCTAAGCCCTTTTTTTCTTTTTCTGAAAAGGATCATACTCTCATTTCATTCCAGACCGTTCCACAATTCTCAGGCATATACTACAAACATACATTATCTGCATATTACTGTTCTTTGGACAATTTAGTATTTCGCTCCACAAAGGGGGAATGCAGGTCAAAAGCAATTGAAAAATATAATAACAATAATGCAAAATAATGCCAATCATTATCTAAAAATCAAAGATAAAGCTAATAAAAAATCAATTTTTCTGAAAATTGCATTAAAATAGAGGATTATGTCAATATGTGTCGAAAGATATTATATAAAAATATTTTATGTAAAATACGCTCAATAAAGGGTATAAACTATTTTAAAGATAAATCAAAATTGAAAGGTATGATTGCCCATGTCCAAGCTCTCTCAGATGTATGGATACTGGAAAGATTCTATAAAAACCTCAATGAAAAGATATGATGAGAACTTGGAGAAAAGTTTAAAGCACCTGCAAGACTTTTACAGCAGAATATTGAAAGACTACATAATCGACTGGAGAAAATATTTTGAAAGCCAGCCTTTCAGGCACAATCTCAGGCAAAAGATAGAGGGATTTTTTGGCAAAAATGAGATAAACTTTGTTGCAATAGACGGAACATGCATTAAAGATGAAGGTAGCAATTTTATAACCTTCTTTGCAGGCGCTTATGGAGCAAGAGGAAAAATAATAATCAAGCATGAGGGTGAAAAAATCAAGTATGAGCGATGGGACTTTGCTCGGGATGTAACTATGATGGCGCATCTTCCGGTTTATCCTTACGAGATAGAGTTTGTGGCAAATTCGCACGAGCTAAATCAGATGCAGTTTTACTCAGACAAAGATGTACAAGAGATATTAAACCTTCACACATCTCTGATGAAGCTTGCAGAGGTTTACCTAGCTTACCATGTTGTGTCATCATCAACAGTTGATATGCCGCAGATAATTCTTTTGGACTTAGCACCAAGCACACTTTTAAGAGTACCATATGTAAATTATAAGAATACAAACTATCTGGGATATAAGTATCTTAACGACACAATAAAGTTGTCAGACGTTATCATTGCACTTTCACATCCGTACAATAAAGAACTTGGAGTGCCTTCAAAGAAAAAATATCGCAGCTATGCACTGCTTTTGTCAAAATTAGATGAGATTTGCAGCCAAAATCAGAAAACCTTCTTTACATATAAGGAACTTGCGGAAATCTGCCAGCTTTCCATAGATGATATAAAAGAAATTATAAAATTTTTGAATGCAACAGGTGTTGTGGAAGATGATAAAGTAGCAGGAATAAAGCTATTGGTAAACTTATCCCAACGATGGAACTATCTTGTAAGCTTTTTTGATTATATCTGCAACCAAATATTTGTCCGAAAAAATCCGACAGCATTAGAGTTTTCGAATTTATCTGAAAAGAGCAATATAAAAAAGCTAATTTCTCACGATGATATAAGTTTTTTAATATCAATTGGCATAAGAGCCCTGATTGAAAAGTGCTGGGAGAAGAATGTCTTTTTAATTGGGATAGTGAAAGACTCAAAATCGCGCTATTTTTGTCGAAATTTTTTGAATGTGCTTTCAAGCCAGAATATGCTGCAAATTGTCGAGGAAAATTTTAAAACAAATAACTTACAGATAGCCATGAGCGACAGGCTTGTTTTCGAAAACTGCGCAGCTTTGAGCACTGAGCTTTGTGCCCCGTGGTCTTCTGTTGAGTTCGACTCTGCGTTTACCACTTTGTTTGTGGACAGGAACAACAACATCACAGGCGTGAAAGGCCACATAGTTTCAGATGATAGAATATTTGCAAAGTCAATAGCTCAGTTTTATCTGCAAAGATTAAAAAATCAGTGCAAGATGGGTCATGCCATTTTTGTTGAGAGGCTTTTACATCCAGCCCTTGACAAGCAGTTTCTGGATGTAGAGTTGGTCAACAACAGCAAGCTTGGAAGGATATCACCTTTTATTCACATTGATAAAAATGTTATAAATTGGGGCCAGGCGATGAACATCTATTTTTTGGACGTTCTTACAAGAAACCATTTTCCTGAAGTGATTGGCTATCCAGAACCGCTTCACAAGGCAGACAGAGGTGCTAAAACCCTCTTGAGATTTGCAAAGGGTATAATCCAGAGCAGTCAGCAGCTTTACAGAAAAGACCCGCTCAATATGACTTTTAGGAAATTCCGAGATAGCCTCAAGTTTGATGATGAGGAGTGAAATGAATGTTCAATACAGAGATTGTTGGGCGCATGATGAAATATGATAGCGACGTATATTCAAGATACAGAGCTGAAATCTGGTTTGCATATACAAAAAAGGCAATGAATGAAATAAAAGAAGGTGCGCTTCTGGCTGTTCAGAATTTTTCGTCAACATCTGACAAGATTCGATACTGCATATTAGAAATTACATCTGTAGTACCGCTTCATTATGGACTTGACAATGACCTTTCCGGGTATCCGGGATTTTTGACAGAAGCAGCCGAAAATATTTATCGCGACTGGGAAGAGCAAGAGGATGAGCCTTTGGACGATGCAACAAAGATAAAATGCCTTGCAATTCCGACAAATTTTGAGATTATAATCGACAGCGACCAAAGTATTTCGATAGGGATAGAGTCAAATCTTCCCATGGTTGGTGCAGAGGCGTTCTTGCTTGATGAGGAGTTGACAAATCGTATTCTGAACCATGATATAGACAAAAGTGGCGATGTTATTGAAATTGGACATCTGATAAGAGATAAAAATGTAAAAATTTTGCTTAAAGTCGAAGAGCTTTTGAGAGTGCACTTTGGCGTGTTTGGCTTTACCGGGGCAGGAAAATCAAATCTTCTCAGCACTCTTGTAAGAAAAATATTAACAGAATCAAATCTTCCTGTGAAAATTGTTATATTTGACCTAATGGGTGAATATTCAACCCTGCTTATTGACCTTTTGGTAAAGCTTGAAAATAGTATGATTATAGGTATTGGTGAAAAAACATTTGTAGGTTCGTTAGTATCGCTTATGAAAGCAGATAGAAACTCACCTGAGTACAAAGAACTTTTGAAAAAAGCAACAATTGATGTTGTAAACTCTGCACTGTATCCCAAAGGGCTTGTAGGGTATAAAGATTTATTCAAAAAGGCATTTTATAAGATTCTGAACAGCAGAAAAGTAAAGATTTGGCAGAGTGGCGACATAGCTGTTGCTGATTTTGCCAGAATGCATGAAAGAACGCTTTTAAAAGGGAATTTAGGGAAAAGTGAAGCAACGGTAAAAAAACTTTATGAACAGCTTTTAAAAAAGACAAATCCTTTGAATGCTAATGTTTGCTATGCGCTTATTCAGCATATAGAAAGCAAGTATCTTTCTGATGAAACTCTTGGTTCAATAGCGCGTTCTAATTTAGAGCTTTTTATAAATGAGCTGAAAAAGAGGTATGAGGAACTTAAAGAGTTTGGATTTTCAAATGAAAATGTTATTGACCAGAAAAAACTTATTGATATCCTCAACAGACCAGACGACAAAGCGCTTATAATATTCCAGTCGCATGACCCGGACGAGCTGCGAAATCTTGCATATCAGATTGGCATGGCAATTTTTGAAGACAGGCGCAGAAGCGGCAAGATTGACCCTGTTGTAAGTTTCATATTTGACGAGGCTGATGAGTTCATTCCACAGGATGCAAAGGATTCATACGAGCGTTCAAGTGAGGTTGTGATGCACTTAGCAAGGCGAGGAAGAAAATTTGGCTTGGGGATAGGTATTGCAACCCAGAGGATTACTTACCTTAACACCAATATTATGGCACAGCCGCATACATACTTTGTCAGCAAGCTCCCGAGAAAGTCTGACCAGGAGAGAATAACAGATGCTTTTGGTATTAGTGAAGATATGTTCAAGCAGACATTCAAGTTCAAAAAAGGATGCTGGCTACTTGTAAGCTATGATGCAATTGGCTTAGAAGCAGTACCGTTGCCTATCTATGTCCAAAATGCAAACGATGCTGTGCTTGAATTTCTGAGAACTCTTTAATATAACTAATCAAGGCAAGGAAAATACATTTTATTCAATTCTAAACAGACTCAAAAACTAGCAGCATTCACATCAAACATCTCTAAAAAATGTTTTTGACAAGTAAAGAGAAAAGAACAAAATTGTTTAAAAAGAAAAAAATAAAGATGATATGATATTGAAGATAATCTTCACGCTGACACACAAAATATACTTTAAAGTATAATAAAATAGAGTATAATAAACATGAGGTGATTTTTATGAGAAGATTTATAAACCGCAGCAAAGAACTTAATTTTTTAGAGAAACAGTATCGAGAGCAAAATTCATCGCTTGTTGTTATTTATGGAAGAAGGAGAATTGGCAAGACTGCACTTATTAAAAAATTTATTCAACACAAGCCTGCTATTTATTTTTTGGCTTCTGAAGAGGCGGAGAATCAAAACATAGAGTATTTTAAAAAAGCTGTAAGCAATTTTTTAAAAAATCCTTTGATTGAAAGATTATCTGGTGTAGGTTGGGATGATATTTTTGATGTTATAGTAAATTCAAAAATTGGTAAAAAAGTAGTGATAGTATTTGATGAATTTCAAAACTTGTGCAAAACAAACCCAGCTTTTGCTTCGGTTGTTCAAAGAATCTGGGATGAAAAGCTAAAAAACCACAGTTTTATGCTTATTTTGAGTGGTTCTTTGGTGGGAATGATGCAAGAACATGCTCTTTCTTATTCAAGTCCTTTGTACGGTAGAAGAACAGGACAAATAAAGCTAAAGCAGTTTTCATTCAAAGAAGCAAAAGAATTTTTTCCTGAAGTGTCAGAGGACCAATTTATATGGATATATTCCATCGTTGGCGGGGTTCCAAAATATTTAGAGATGTTCAAGTTTGAAGGCGATATTTACAAGGCAATTGAAGAAAATATTCTAAGCAGACAGAGCTTCTTATATGAAGAGCCTGTATTTTTGCTTGAAAAGGAAGTTCATGAGGTAGGAAGCTATTTTTCGATAATTAAAAGCATTGCGCTTGGAAACCATAAACTCAGCCAGATTGCCCAGAGCCTTTCTGTAGCGCAAACAAAACTTACAAAGTATTTGAATACTTTGATGGACCTTGATATTGTAAGAAGAGAAGTTCCAATAACAGAGGAGTATCCAGAAAAGAGCAAAAGAGGGTTATATTTTATAAACGATAATTTTATAGATTTCTGGTTTAAGTTTGTATATCCCTACAGAGAACAATTAGAACTTGACAATACTAAATATGTAGTTGAAAATATCAAGTCAAAAATTGTGACAAATCACATAAGTTTTGTTTATGAAGAAATTTGCAGGCAAATTTTAATGGATTTAATAAAAACAAAAGAGATTGATATTCAGTTAGACAGAGTAGGCAAGTGGTGGGATTCAAAGTCGGAGATTGATATAGTAGGAATTGGTAAAAATACAGGTCATGTTGTTTTTGGTGAATGCAAATATTCGCAAAATGTAATTGATATTGATGTATTTTTTAACCTTAAGAAAAAAGCAGAAAATGTAAAGGTATTTCCTGAGAAAAAAGAACTTTATATTCTCTTTAGCAGAACAGGATTTTCAGAAAGGCTTTTGGAGTTTGCGAAAGAGACAAAGAATTTGATACTGATAAAGTTTCCATAAAAATAGCTCAGGTAGCAAGAACGTCTGTATGGGCAAAAAAGGATTGTCAAAACACTAAGATAAAGAAAGGAGAATATTTTAATGCCAAAATATTCTAACATTGTTATGACAGGTGGAATTTCAGTATTTTTCTCAAGTGAAAAAAAGAGCAATGTTTTTTATGAATATTTTAAAGAATTCTATGAAAATAAAAACTCATACAAGGGTCAGGATTTGAACAAAGTTTTGACTGAGATATGTAAAGAAAAAGAAATAACAGATGAAGAAATACAAAGATTGGTCAAAGAAAAACCCAATCAAGTAAGTGCTGAATTTTCAATGCTAAATGGTCTAAAAGAAAAAGAATTATTGGATGACAAATTTAGTGTTTCGATTATACATTCTGATACTCCAGATGGCATTATGGCTGCGCTAATTAATAAAAAAGTAATAGAACTTATTTTTGAAGGTTCAACAGTTTTTATGGCAGAGGTAGAAGATGTGGATGTCTCAAATGAAGTGAAATTGCAAAGGTCCTTGGGGAATTTTATGCAAGTTGTTGCAAAAGAACTATTAAAGGGTTCAAAAGAAACAACTTTTTTTGCACCAATTGGTGGCTACAAATACATGACTTATCTGGGATATGTTGCAGGTGCTCTTTTTGGTTATCCATCTGGGTATATGTACGAAAAAGATCAAAAGTTGCTTGTTGTGCCCCCAATTCCTATTGAAATAAATTTTGATTTAATTGCAAAAAACAAAAATTTTATAGCTAACTTGCTGAAAGCTGGGCAGCTAAGTTATCAAGAACTTAGTGAAGCTGAAAAAGAAGTTGTAGACACAATGCCGTATTTCTTCGAAAAAATAGTAGTTGATGGGCAAGAGATTGTAAGCCCAAATGCTTTTGCACAGTTTATTTTTGAAGATTACATCAATACAACAATAAAGGTAAGTACAGAGGTAAAAGAATTAATAAATAAAAATGAACAGTATAAGAATTTTATTCATAATCAGTTAATGGAACTTATAAAGAAGGTAAAATTGTATTTCAAAAATTACAGGGAGTATCAAGGTTTAAAAGGAGAACTGCAACACAATGAAACTTGGGGGATAAATAAACCATATATTTACAAAGGGGTATCAAATGGCAGTAAATTTGTATTCAGATGCGCCTATGATTTCGACAATATCAACAGCGTCTTATCTATATACAAAATCTGGCTTAAACATGATGAGTATGAAGATGACTGCGAGAAAATTGCAAAAGGAAAAAAGATGATAGATATGGATAAAAATAAATTAGTTGAAATAGATATTGAGGAAGAGTGAAAAAATTAAGCTTAAAAACTTTAAAGCCACAGGCAATAACAAAACAAGTTAATGTCTGTGGCTTTTTTGTTAAATCACAAACAAAAAATCACAAAATCCCTCAAACTGCAACCAATTCCCAAAGGGCAGGATACAAACAATCGGATTATCAAGATAAAATTTTAGAAGTAGACGGTTTCAATCCCCAAAGGGAAGACTACAAACACGTCAAAGCTTAATTTTATTATATCTAATTTATACATTCCTGTAAATATTTTCATATCAAAACATCTGTAAAAAACTCAAATCAGCCAAAAAAAATCAATCGATAAAGACCTATCGAACCCTTCCGTCTATCCAGCTGCTGCCAGAAGTTTTGCCAAATCCATGTGCTGCAATTCTGAAATCGCATACAAATTAAATCTTAAAATTTTGCCACCGGAGGTCGACAGATATGACTTTTGATCAAAATGGAAATAATATAAGTCATCTTTTGAATAATATTCAAAAACTATAATCTGTATTACTCTTGCTTTAAAAAAACAAAAACCACAAGCCGCTTTTTAACTCTAAAGCCACTTGTGGTTAAATTCTCTTGCTGTCAATTCAAAAGCTCTTTTCTCAATCTCTTTATCTCCTCAATATCAAGTTCGGTCAGCTCTGCTATCTCTTCATCTCTTATACCCTTTTGTATCATCTTCTTAGCTATTCTAATTTGACTTTCACGAATACCTTGTTGCAAACCTTGTTGCAGTCCAAGGTTGAAATCTTTTGCTCTTGCTTCATCAAGAAGTCTTGCTACATTTGATATAAATTCACCCATATTTTTGCCACCCCCTTGTTTAACTCTTTCTGCTACCCTTTCATACTCCTCTTTTTGCTCTTCCAGCAGCCTCGGTCGTATTATGTAATATGCCCACCTTAAAAATCTGTCTACGTTCTCATTGCTCAGTTTCTCTACATTCTTCTCAACCTCTAAAAGCCTTCTTATAAGCTCATCCCTGTCTTCTCTTACCTGCTCTAAATAAAATATTATCGGCGTTAGCAAGTCCTTCTCCTCTTGAAGAATCTTTTTGACATCTACTTCAGACACATCTACTACTCTGTATCTGAATACATCATCCTTGAAAGTCTCAAATGCTTCCATTAAATCAGTAGAAAGATTCCATTTTTCCTTTGTTCCGTTGTACACAACTATGGGTATAACAGGCGGAAGGTTCTCTGCCCCTTTGCTAAGTTCCTTCCACCACAGGCTTACCATGTACTTCAGTATCTTCTGTGCCATATCCCTTTTCACTGTCGACTGGTTCTCTATCAGGATATAAAAATATACTTCTCTTCCTTTTAGCTTTGCTTTTGCAACAATATCGGCTCTGAGCTGGGATAGCTGCTGTGTTACAAATTCGCTGTCATCAAATTCTATAGACTCCTCATCTATTTCATCTGCCCAGCTGTATCTGAGAATGTCTTTTACAAGCACAAGTAGCTCTTTTTTGTCTTTGAGCAAGAACTTAAAAGTGGTATCATGCTCCATTGGTGGAATTTCAGAGCTCAAGGCAATTTCACTCCGACTTATGAATTTTTCAGAATAAAATTCTACACTCTGCAGCCAAAGATGCTGAGTTTGTTTTATTTTTTGTCCAATTTAATTATACCACAAAAGCGGTCTCACAGTTTCATTTTTTTAATCTTCAAAGGGTAGGCTACAAACCAATGGTTTCCACAGAATTCAAGCACTTGTTGATATCAAGTTTCAATCCCCAAAGGGAAGGCTACAAACCACCGCCTTTTCTAACGACAACTAAACATATTGATGTTTCAATCCCCAAAGGGAAGGCTACAAGCCAAGCTCGCCCAAAGGGCTCGTTTGGGGCCCCTACCCGTTTCAATCCCCAAAGGGAAGGCTACAAACTGAATTGAAAAAAATCAATAATTTTGACGAAGGGTATTTCAATCCCCAAAGGGAAGGCTACAAACAGTCATAGTCTTGATGGTTTGAACTCTCATTGCGTAAGTTTCAATCCCCAAAGGGAAGGCTACAAACTCATATTCTACAATAGCTTCAATATTTTCGTCTAGAGTTTCAATCCCCAAAGGGAAGGCTACAAACGAGTAAAATGGTGAAAATTAATACCGAGTAAAATAGGTTTCAATCCCCAAAGGGAAGGCTACAAACAAACTTATGAGTTAGTAATTAACGATAATGGTGTAAGTTTCAATCCCCAAAGGGAAGGCTACAAACCCAAAGAGAAGGTAATAGTCTCCAAATCAGATATTAGTTTCAATCCCCAAAGGGAAGGCTACAAACCAAGCACAAACATTAGAAGATAAAACTAAGATTATAGTTTCAATCCCCAAAGGGAAGGCTACAAACTAAGTTTGCTTTTTACTTTAAGAGATGGTAATGAGTTTCAATCCCCAAAGGGAAGGCTACAAACTAAGTTTGCTTTTTACTTTAAGAGATGGTAATGAGTTTCAATCCCCAAAGGGAAGGCTACAAACTATTTCTCATAACAAAAGGATACATTGAGTTAACATGTTTCAATCCCCAAAGGGAAGGCTACAAACCTTACCTTAATTTGGCCCATAGCATTTATAATTTGTTTCAATCCCCAAAGGGAAGGCTACAAACATTCAAGCCCATGTCCCCTATACCGCTTTGCAACGTGTTTCAATCCCCAAAGGGAAGGCTACAAACTAATAATTGGGTGCTCGGAGAGGGATATGCATGTTTCAATCCCCAAAGGGAAGGCTACAAACCATGCAGGCAGTGACATAACAAGTGCTGTAGCAAGTGGTTTCAATCCCCAAAGGGAAGGCTACAAACTAGGAAACAAAGCTGCAAGTTTCATGACTTCGATTCTGTTTCAATCCCCAAAGGGAAGGCTACAAACGGTAGTATAAAAATATTACCCGCATTTTCGATGTGGTTTCAATCCCCAAAGGGAAGGCTACAAACCACTTTTGTAAATACTTAGTTTTCCACAAAGTTTTTGTTTCAATCCCCAAAGGGAAGGCTACAAACCCGTAGATGGCTTGAGAAATCTTACAAGGAACAAATGGTTAAGTTTTCAAGCTGCTGTATGTTATTTCTATTATACTCCACAAGCTCTTGAAAGTCAACACATACCAGAATTTACCTTTTGCTGTCGATCCCCGGGGGTTTTTGGGGGGATTACAGGTCGACAGCAATTGGTAAATACAAAAGTCATAATACGTCACAAATCACAAAGTACATAATTAAAAATGTCAATTTTTGCACAAGCAAAAATAATATAAAATGAAAAAAATGACATATAAAGCTAATTAACTTCGCATAAAATTTGACCTTAAAAATTAAATGATGGTATGTAAAATTAAAAAGTGTACTAAGTAACGAGGATTGCAAGTTCAAAATTTGGTTGTATCTTGAAAATAAAATTGGTATAATTAACATAAAAGTGAGGTGAGAGGCTATTGATAGAGGAAATAGTTGAGATTGGTGATGTTCTAATTGGTGATGCATCTGGAAATGATGCCTATTTATCTGTTCTTACAGAAGATATTGAGGTTCCATCTGGGGATGAAAAGAGATATGTTGCAAAAATTGACTTTTCTACAAATGAGAAAAAGATTAATATAGACTGTGCTGAAGAAATTGATGATGAAACTGCTAAAAAATATGTTTATGTTGGTTCGGCAGAAGGGGCAAATTCGTCACAATGGTTTGCTTCTACGACATCTTTTGCATATTTTCTAACAGAAACCATTCCAAACCTTGTTGAATGTGAAATACCTGTAGTATCTGACATATGTAAAAAAATATTGGATATGTATTTTGTCAAAGTCAAAGAATATCTAAGCAAGTCTTCTGAACTTATCGATGAAGAAAAGAGGTATTTGCAGCAGAAGATAGAGAAAAAATACGTTTATTTTTTAGATACTGACAATATAGTGGTAAATGACAACAAGAGATTGACTGAAAAGCCGCTATCACAGATTTACAAAGAACTAATTAACAATGCAAAATCAACAGATAAGATTTTTAAGCAATTGAGAGATATTTTTACAAAGGAATGTACAAATGGATTAAAGAAATTAACAGAGCTAAAACCTCAGCAAATAGGCTTATATGTACTTTGCGTTGATGGAAAGCCTTTGACAAGCTATCCAGAGTATATTGACGCTGTTATTGCATACAAACGCCAGGTCAAAAAAGGCACAGAAAAGACTAAAAAGAAGCAAAAAGAAGGTAATATATGTTATATATGTTTGGACACAGATAACTTATCATTCGAAGGATTTAAAAAGACAAAGTTTAAATATTTTACGACAAACCAGAATATATTTGCATCTTATCTTGACCAAAAGAACTATGCCAAGAACATAACTGTATGCGAAAAATGTCTTTTAAAGCTTGTGGCAGGAGATATATTTTTAAGAAATAAACTTAAAACCCAGCTTGGCTCTTTTGATGTATATGTTCTGCCAACTTTTGTTTACACAAGTGCAAAGCTAACAAAAAACTATTTAGAAGAACTTTCCCAAAATATCACGAATTCGTTGAACACTGCATGGAACTATAACAGCCTGGAAAAACTGCGAGATGATATATACAACTTTCTTTCATATTTCGACCAAAACCACTATTTTTTACTGAACCTGATTTTTTACAGAGAAGCACAAGCAAGTACAAAGATAATAAGGTTTATACCCGACATCAATCCTTCAATTTTCGACAAAATTTACAATGCAGCATCAAAAGTTTTTTCTCAATATACTGACCTCATTGGGAATGACCCTTCTTTTAAGATTTCCCTTGAAAGCATCTATTACAGCGTCCCAATAAGGCTCAAAAACATAAGTGAGAGCAAAGAATCGCAAAGGCTTTTGAACATCTACGATGCTATTTTTTCTGGCAAGAGAATAGCAAGAGATGTTCTCATAGAAAACTTCATAAAGGCAGTAGGTGTTGTTGTTTACGGGAAAGAAGGGTATAACCTTTCAAAGTTTATAGGAAACGACATTGCTTCAATGGTTATCAGAATGGTTTTTGTTATAAGATTTTTAGAAATTTTGGATTGTCTGGAGGTGAAAAGAGGGATGGATGTTGCGCAGCTGAATTTGTCCGACGATCTCAAAAGCTATATTCAACAAATGAATTATGATGAGCCAAAGACAGCTCTGTTTTTGCTTGGAGTTTTGATTGGCGAGATAGGAGCAAAACAATATCTTGCTACCAAAGATAGGCAAGACGACTCTGCTGGGCACAAACCAATTTTGAACAAGATAAATTACAATGGGATTGACAAGCCAAAGCTTATAAGACTGTGCAATGATGTTCACAACAAGCTGAGGCAGGAAAAGATTTTGCCATACACCGAGATGATTTTTGCCGAGATGAAGAGGCTTTTAGACAAGCACATAGATTCATGGAAGCTTGACAAGTATGAAACTCTTTTTTACATTCTCTCAGGTTATGCATACAAAACTCAAAAGGTTATATTAAATGCTTCTTCAAACTCTCAGGATACATCTAATTAAAATAGGAGGGCTGATGAAAGATGGAAAAGAAGATTATTGATAAGAACAGCGAGATTTTGTTTACCTATGATGCTAAGCTTTGCAATCCAAACGGTGACCCAGATGAGGAAAATCGACCAAGGATGGATTGGGAAAAAGAGATAAACCTTGTGTCAGATGTTCGTGTAAAAAGGTATATCCGTGATTATGCAGACGACCAGGGTATTCCAATTTATGTTCGAAAGATTGAAGGCAAGAGCGTAAAGCCAGAAGAAGTAATCAAAAGCGTAGGAGAAGACATCGACGAGCTTGAGACCTTCATTGACATAAGGCTTTTTGGTGCAACAATACCTATTAAGAAAGAGACGAGAACTTACATCGGGCCTGTACAGTTCAACTGGGGATATTCTCTGAACAAGGTTGAGCTTTTAGAAGCATCTATCACAAGCCATTTTGCAAGCGATGAGAAAAAACAGCAGGGTGCTATAGGCAAAGACTACAGAGTGAAATACTCTTTCATAGCTTTTTCTGGAATAGTGAGCGCAAGAAGAGCAAAAGAGACTAGACTTACAGAAGATGACCTAAAGTTTTTGGATAGAGCAATGAAAGAAGCAATTCCACTTCAGGCAACCAGAAGCAAGATAGGTCAGTATCCGAGGCTTTACATGAGAGTAGAGTATGTAGATGATAAGACCTTGCTTGGAGACCTCAGAGATTACATTAAACTCATTGAGGTTGTCGAAAAACCGCGAAAAATTGAAGACGTTCAGCTTGACATCACAGCCCTGGTTGAGTTTTTGCATAAGAACAAGGATGTAATTTCAAAGATTTACTATTTCAAGCACCCCGACCTTTGCCTTGTTTGCGATGGCAATGTTGTGGACTTTAAAGATGCATTTGGTACTTTTGAGCTTGAAGAAGTTTAGGAAGAACAAGGTGAGAAGAAAATGAAATTTTTAGTGTTTGACCTCAAAGGCAAGTTTGCCCACTTTAGAAAATTTTATACAAACTCATCATCGCTTTCGTATCTGGTGCCACCGAGGACTGTGATTGAAGGTATGGTTGCAGCTATCTTGGGTTTTGAGAGGGATAGTTATTATGAGGTGCTCTCAGCAGAAAACCTTTTGATTGCAGTACAAAAGATAGAAAGGACATATAAGATTGTACAGACGGTGAACTATATAAAAGCAACAACTGTAAATGAACTAAAAAATCCAAATACCCACACACAGGTGCCGCTTGAGATCTTGGCTGGATACAATGGATTTGTAGGTTTTAGAGTTTTTGTTATGCCAAAAGATGAGAAGATATATTCTCTCTTGAGGGCAAGGCTTGAAAGTGGCAAGTCAGAATTTCCGATATACTTTGGCAGTGCTCCGTTTGCTGCAAAAACTGAGTTTTTGGGTGAATTTGAAGCCTGCAGGTGGGAAGACAGCAGGGCAGGTATTTTAACTGTGCTTGATGCAGGCTTAATAAAATCTCTAAGCTTAGAGTTAGAGTCTGCTTCTTCTCTTGCTCTTATGAAAGACAGGATGCCGTGCGATTTTGACAAAGATAGGTTTGCCACAAAGGTCAAGACGTATATTCACGACGAAAATCTCAATCCTATCTGGGTAGATTTGGATAGCAGTGCGCAGGACAAGGTGTATTATATAAAAGAATTTTCAGGTGACAGAAAAGAATGCATTTGTGTGATGTAAAAAATCTTTTGCCATTTGGGGGATAGCCCAGATGGCGTTTTTCTTGTTTTGTCAAAAAAGTTTTTATATATTATCAAAAAGGTGGGATTTGTATGGAGTATTATTCTCACAAAAATCCTGATAAGCTTCTTTATGATCACCTTCTTGAAGTTTATCACTATGCTATGGAGGCAAATGTTGAGCTTAAGAACTGGGAAAAAGAAGCACTGCAAATTATATGTCTTTGTCATGACTTT
Organism: Caldicellulosiruptor hydrothermalis 108; assembly: GCF_000166355.1. Taxonomy (NCBI): domain Bacteria; kingdom Bacillati; phylum Bacillota; order Caldicellulosiruptorales; family Caldicellulosiruptoraceae; genus Caldicellulosiruptor; species Caldicellulosiruptor hydrothermalis. The sequence goes on along the minus strand of NC_014652.1, from coordinate 2,681,691 downwards.
GGGAAATTTACAACATTTTTTCAAAGTCATCTTAGCGGTGTATCAAGCAAGCATTCACAGCATGGTTTTTTATCAGCCATCTTTGGAGTCTTTTGCTGGATGCAAAAGAAAGGACTGTGCTTACAACAGATGAACCCCCCAGCTTCTTTAGATGAAGTCATATCTCTTTTGATTTACGCTTGCATTCTTCACCATCACGGAGATGTCAAGGATATTAGCAAGAACCTGCCAGAAAAATTTAAAGGAGATTTCAAGGCAGATATAAACCTTGTTCAGAAAATAGATGATGCCTATGTTCAGATTGAGGATTTGAGGTGCAACGCTGAAGATATAAAGCCTTTGCTTGAAAAAATTGGACTTGGCAACGAATTTGAAAAGTTTTTGGCACAGCAAAGGGGTTTTATAGAGGATATTCTAAGATATCTTAAAAGAATTGAATATGGCATTCGCTTGATTGGTGTGATACCGCAGGCTTTCAAAGATGGAACTGAGCTTTATTTTGCCCAGCAAAAGTTGTATTCTCTTCTCATATGGGCAGACAAGATGTCGGCTGCAAATTACAAGTTACTGTTTCCTTGCTATGCTTCGTCAGATAGACTTATTGTGGTAAGAGACAAAGTTATCAAACCAACTCAGGACAAAAATCTGCAGAGAATAAGGCAAAGTGTGTTTGAGGCTGTGCTTTCAAATATTGAAAAGAACAAAGAGAAAGATATATTTTCAATCACAACACCAACTGGTACAGGAAAGACTTTGGCAGGAGTTTTTGCAGCATTAAAACTGAAAGAGATTTTGAAAAAGTCTGGAAGGATAATATATGCTCTTCCGTTTACCTCTATAATAGACCAAAACTACCATGTTGTCGAAAATCTATTTGAGGCAATAGAAGATTTTGAAAAAAACAGAGACAGGTACTTGTTAAAACACCATCATTTAACTGATGTTGAGTACAGGGGGAAAGAAGAAGCTTTGAAAGAAATTACAGATGAAATTACTGTATTTGAAAAAGTTGCTTCAGAGTGCTTTATAGAAAACTGGACATCTGGGTTTGTAGTGACAACATTTGTCCAGCTGCTTGAAACTTTAATTTCAAACAGAAACAGGATGCTCAAAAAATTCCATACTTTTTACGACTCAGTACTGCTCCTTGATGAGATTCAGGCAATTGATGTTGAGCTTTTGCCGCTTGTTGAAGAGGTCTTGAGAAAACTGACACAGCTTTTCAGGTGCAAGATTATTCTCATGACAGCCACAAAACCGCTTATATTCGAAGATGCTTGTGAGCTTGCAGGGTTTTGTGACTATTCAATTTTTAACAGAACAAAGCTTATGTATCACCACAGCGATTTAAAAGTAGCTGAATTTGTGGATTTCTTCTTACAAGAGGTATATGAAGACGAAAAATCGTTTTTGATTGTTGCCAACACCATAAATCAGTCGCATCAAATCTACAATGGCATAAAAAACAACCTCAAAAATAAAGAGGTTATTTACCTTTCAGCAAGCCTTGTACCAAAAGATAGAAAAGATATTATAAAGAAAATAGAAAAAATGTTAGAAAGCGGAGCAAAACCCATTGTTGTTTCAACTCAGGTGATTGAGGCAGGGGTAGACCTTGACTTTGATTGTGTAGTAAGAGACATAGCTCCTATTGATTCAATAATCCAGTGTGCAGGAAGGTGCAATAGGCACAATGAAAAAAGCCAGGGCAATGTGCTGGTTGTAAACATGAAAGATGAAAGTGGCATAACCTTTGCAAAAAGAGTTTATGGCAACACGGCAATTGAAATATCAAGAGGACTTCTTTTGAAGCATCCCGAAGTGGAAGAAAGAGACTATGGTATGCTGATTGATAATTATTTCAGGATGATAAAAGAAAATAAATCATTTAAAAAGTCTGAAGAGTTTTTGAAGGCAATAAGGCTTTTAAAGTTTGACAGTATTCTGGAAAAGGAAGAGCTCACAATCTCAAGGTTTAGTCTTATCCAGCAGCGGGGTGGGTATGTCAGCGTCATCATAAGAAACAATGAAGAAATAGAAGATGCTTATCAAAGGTATATAAACTCTTTTTCCATAAAAGATTATTACAAACGAAGAGAAATCTACCTTGAACTCAAAAATATCCTTTTTGAATACACAATTTCTGTGCCATTAAAATACGCCCAGATTTTTGATGAAGAAAAAGGAATATTATCTTTGCCACCCACATCCTGCCAGCGATACTATAGCTCTAAGACAGGATTTGTGTATGACCCAAACGACCATATTATTTTTGCCTGAGTTTAAGAAACAGGATGGTGTTTTGAAAATGGATATATACATGACAGGTGTTTACATCTGGTATTACAACATCTGCAAAAGACAGGTGTGGCTCATGGCACATAGCATCTTGCCAGATGAGAACGACGATAACATTGTGCTTGGCAGGTTTCTTCATGAGTATTATTACAGGAAAGATCAGAAGGAAATAAAATTCGGCAATGCAGTGTTTGACATTCTGTATCAGGACAAAGATGAGATAGTGATTGGTGAAACAAAGAAGTCTTCAAGGTTCAAAGAAGCATCAAGGTATCAGCTTTTGTTTTATATAAAGCTACTAAAAGAAGCAGGAATTTCAGCAAAAGGAGTGCTTTTTTATCCAGAGGAAAGAAAAAAAGAAGAGGTTGTTCTGACAGCTGAGGAAGAAGAAAAATTGGAAAAGATGATAGCTGAGATAGAAACTATAATTGAAAAAGAAAGTCCGCCTCCTGCAGCCACATGCCGATATTGTCCAAAGTGTGCTTACAGGGAATATTGTTTTGCTTGAAAAACAAGTCCATTGTCCGCAAAAAAACTTTTCGGGGTGATTTGAAGTGAAAAAAGACCTTTATGTTTTCAATTCGGGATTTTTAAGAAGGAAAGATAACACCATCATGTTTGAAACAGATGAAGGCAAAAAGTATTTTCCTGTTGAAGAGATAGAATCAGTTTTTATATTTGGAGAGGTTGACATAAACAAAAGATTTTTGGAGTTCATGACAGAAAAGAATATATGTGTACACTTTTTCAACAGGTATGAGTACTACGTTGGTACATACTACCCGCGCGAACATTACAACTCAGGCATTGTAATACTCAAGCAGGTAGAATTTTACAACGACTATAATAAAAGAATAACCATTGCAAGGTCAATTGTTGAAGGTGCTGTTTTGAACATGCTTGTGGTTCTGAGGTACTACAATTCCCGTGGAAATATGTTAAAAGATGAGATAGAAACTATCGAAAGAATGCGCCATAACATAAGCGCCTGCAGTGATGTAAATACGCTTATGGCTTTGGAGGGGAATATAAGAGAAATCTACTATAGGTGTTTTAATAAGATACTGGATGACGAAAATTTTACATTTGTCCGCAGGAGCAAAAATCCACCTCTTGACAGAATAAATGCGCTGATTAGTTTTGGTAATTCACTATTGTATGCCACAACTCTTGGGGAGATTTACCAAACACAGCTTGACCCGCGCATAGGGTATCTTCATTCCACAAACCAGCGTAAGTTTTCTTTGAATTTGGATATTTCTGAAATTTTCAAACCAATAATAGTGGACAGGGTGATATTTTCTCTTGTAAACAAGAAAGTACTAAGCGAAAAGCATTTTGAAAAGGAATTAAATGGAATTATTCTAAATGACCAGGGTAAAAAGCTATTTGTGTCTGAGTACAACCAAAAGCTCTACTCTACTATAATGCATCCGAAACTAAATACTCAAGTAAGTTACAAAAGGCTCATCCGTATGGAGGCATACAAGCTTCAAAAATTGTTTTTAGAAAATATAGAATACAAACCTTTTGTGGCAAGGTGGTAGGAGCTATGTTTGTGATTCTTGTTTATGATGTCAATGAAAAACGGGTGGCAAAAGCTTTGAAAAAATGCAGACAATATCTTACATGGGTACAAAATTCGGTATTTGAAGGAAATATATCAGAGGGGACTTTGAGAAGACTAATTCTCGAACTTGAAAGAATACTGGATTTGTCTGAAGATTCAGTTATTATCTACAAATTTCAAAATACCTGGTACTCAGAAAGGCAAATAATTGGCATTGAAAAAAATCCTGTGGATTTTATGACATAGTGAATCAAAATAAATGGGAAACCTCAAGGGGGTATCCATCATCTTTTTGGATACCCTTACTTACTATTTTATGTTCAAATATTCTCAATTTACCATGGAATTTCTCAATTCTTTGACTTTTTCAATCTGAAGCTTTGTAAGCTCTGCAATCTCTTCATCACTAAATCCCTTTTTTATTAATCTTTTTGCAAACTCTATTGTGGCTTCAAGCTTTCCTTCAAGTTTCCCTGCCAAAAAATCCTTTGTCTTTGCTTCATCTAAAAGTCTTGCAACATTTGATACAAACTCACCCATGGCATTCACTCCCTCCTGTTTAACCCTTTTTGCAACTCTATCGTACTCTGACTTTTGTTCTTCAGAAAACCTCGGTCTGATAATCCGATACGACCATTCCAAAAATCTATCTACATTCTTTTTACTCAGCTTCTTTAAGTTCTTCTCAACCTCTAAAAGCCTTCTTATCAGCTCACTCCTGTCTTCTCTTACCTGCTCAAGATAAAACACTATAGGTAGTAGTATATCCTTTTCTCTTTCCAAAAACTCTTTTACCTCAAGCTCTATTATGTCAACTACTTTGTACCTGAAGACATCATCCTTAAATATGTCAAATGCTTCCATAAGGTCGGTTGATATACTCCATCTCTCACCTATTCCATTGTATACAACTATCGGTATAATTGCTGGCAGGATTTGTACTCCTTTTCTTATCTCCTCTGCCCATAATCTTATCATGTACTTTAAAATCTTTTGCTGCATCTCTTTTTTTACAGTTGACTGGTTCTCAATCAGAATATATTTCAGATTCCAAGAAGTGACTATCACTTTCTTTTTTCAATCCACAAAGAAAAGGCTACCCACTTTTTCCTCTCAATTTCCGACATAGAGGTTAAAATTCACCTTCTTACAATCCCAAACGTGGAGTCTACAAAACCTCCCACCACCTTCAATCTCCAACGGTGAGGCTACAAACTAGTAGAGAAGGTGGATATAAGCGAACTGAAGGAGAGGTTTCAATCCCCAACGGGAAGGCTACAAACGATTTCGCCCCATGCTCTGTTGCTAACCTTCTCAGCCATGACACTCACCCCCTTACAAGAAGGCATAAAAATACCACCTCAACCCTGTTGGGTTGGGTGGCTAACTTCTACATACTAACTCCATATTTTTGAATGTAGTTATACACTTCAATTTCCCCTATGCTTTTAATTTCTTCCAAAACTTTTTCTCGTTTTTTCAGTATTTCATCATTTACCACATCACTTGAAAATGCGTCTTCTATCATTTCGTATATCTTTTCTTCGTTTCTTTTATCTCTAATCAATACAGCTATCACATACATCATTTCACCCCTATCTTTTTCATTGCTACTGCCACGCTATCATAGAAGATTCGTTCAGGCATCCAATACAACTCCTCGCCATTCTTAACCATTCGTATTGCCTCGTCCAACCATCCACGCATTGTTTCTCTCATCTCGTCTCTTTTTTCAGGTTCAACAGTGTTTTCCATAATAGCCCCTATTATTTCGTTTTTGTTCTGCTCAACATAATCAATATAATGTTCCTTCACATAACCTATCACGTCAAAATCTTTAGTCTTTTCGTATATATCATTCCAAGCTGCTTTCTTATCAATAAAACGTAGTTTAAAAGCTACTCTCCCGAAATCTTCTATAGTCTTGCAGTCTTGTTTCAATCCCCAAAGGGGAGGCTACAAACTCAAAGATGGCACAAATCGCAGCAAACTGCTAAGCACGTTTCAATCCCCAAAGGGGAGGCTACAAACCCTCTGGTACTATTCCATATGGAAGTTTTATTGTGCTAACTACTTGCTCAAGCAGTGGAGAACCAGCTGCTAAAGCCTTGCTTAATAAATTACCTAATTTTGCTATAGCTGTATTATCTGCTTTTTCGGTTATGCTTAAACCCATGCTTAAGTTCCTTGTGTTTAACTCAGATTGTATTAAAAAGTTGCCACTGGGTTCTAAAATATTTAAAAAAGGAAATACCTTAACTGAAAGTTTTTCTGCTATTAAATTATAAAGATCATTACTACTTTCATCTGATTTATTTAATACTGATGGTGTCATTAAATCACTTATATAATTTTTCTGGCTTAACAAATCAAAAAGTCCTCTAATACTTAAATTATATAAGTCATCTTTCTTTATCCTATATAATTCATCACCTACATAAACAACAGGATCATATATAAAACTAACTGGATCTGAACTATCTGCTTTAGCTATAAATGATGCAATGAAACTAATAATCATGATAACTAACGTAAAAATTAACCTGATAAACGACTTTTTCACTCTAATCTTTTCTCTTAACCTGAACTTTGCAAAATACTTCATAAAATATACCACCTCCTGATTTAGTATAAGCATACAGGGTTACTATTATAGTCTAGTAACCCTGTATGCAAACTGTATTATTAGTTACTTCTCAAAAATGTTGCCTAATAGTGACTTGATATATCCTGCATTTTTCATGATGATGTCTTGTGTAATTGCATTTTTCTTAGCATCTTCAATATATTTTTTATATTCATTTAGCTTGTTGAATAAAAGGGATTAACAGAAAAGACAATAAATAGATATATAAAAAGCCATCCTCCTTGAGGTAAAATTACGATAAGAGAAGACTAAAAACACCTAACAAAGGAGGATGGCAATGTCTAATTTTATTAAAACACAAAAACAAAAATTTTTAAAGATACTTATGACAATTGAGAAAGTAATAAAAGCCCTGGGATTAAAGATAAAGAGCAGCAGGAGAGGAAGACCGAAGAAATTTAAGCTAAGCCATATAATAGCTTGTTTTGTTTACAAAGTCAAAAACAAGATAAACAGCTTCAGGGAATTAGAATACAAGATAAATGAAGATGAAGAATTTAAAAAGGCTATAGGGATAGAGAAGAGCCCTGATCATTCATATTTTTCGAAATGGGCAAAGGTAATTGAAGAAGGGTATATAGAAGGGATAGCAAGAATTTTAGTGAGAGAAATAGTTCCGCAGACAAAAGTTTGTGCTATAGATTCCACACCTTTGAGAAGCTCGAGGGGTGACAAAGAGGCAGAAGTAGGAGTATGTGTTAGTTTAGGTTTTTACAATGGGTATAAATTACATGTGTTGGCAACAGTTGAAGATGAGGTTATACCTATAGTATGGTGGTTGACACGTGCAAATATCCATGACAGTAAAGTAGTAGAACTTTTGTATGAAGCTAAGATATTTGGACCTGAAGTAATATTAGCGGATGCAGGTTATGATTGTGCGAAGTGGTTTGAGGTGGCAGATAGACTTGAGATAAAGTTTGTAGCGGCGGTAAATAAGAGAAATAGTAAGGATTTTAGTAATGTAAAAAATATTTTGAGGGTAAAAAATATGGAATTTTTAAGAAGTGAGGAAGGACAAAGGTTATATAAGCAAAGGACAAAAATTGAAAGATTATTTGGGAAGTTAAAAGGAGAATACAATTTAGAACAAATAAGGTTAAGAGGTTTTAGAACATATAAGAGGCATGTGGACTGGATAATGATTACTTATTTGATAGAGGTCTATATTCAAAAAATTGAAAACTGTAAATTTTCTTTTAAATACACGTGGAATAATTTATAGTTCTATATAATAACATTAATGGTATAATTATTTATTCAACAACTTGATATTCATTATTATATATGCAACGATGCAGAATAGAATATTCATTTGTAGTTAACAGGTTAAAATCATTTCCTTCTTTTACATCTGATTTTATTGCCAAGTTTGTAGTCCATGATCTTTGTATTAAATCCTTATATGATTTAGACATATTCATATCTGACCATGGTATAACTGGCTTATCATAAAATGATATTCCATCAAATAACATAGATTCTACTGCAAAGTATGGGTATCTTGTCTTATCTTTATTTACAAACTCTGGAAATAACCTAAAGATTATTGGAAGTGTTGGACCTACAACACCATTCCATGTTGATCTGTATACATATGGCTTGCCATTATTATCTAAATCAGGATATCTACCAGTAATAATCATTATACTATGCAAATGTGGTGTTGCTCCTGGAGTTAAATTCTTAAAATCCTTTGTTGCCCATGCATCAGTGCTAATTGGCATTACAAAATAATTGTTATTATAATACTTGCTAAATATATCTTTATTGACTATATTCTTACTAATTGCCTGATTCATTACATAATAGTTTACTAAACTATACCAGCCTTTGCCGAAATTCTTATAATCTCTTATTTTATATTTATTAAACCCAGCTACATTTAAATCTACCTTACCAAAAATGAAAGTTGGATAGTAATCTTGTGATATATGGTAATCTACCAAATTTATCGGATCAAATGTTTTTGGATCTGGTGTATTATAAACTGCACTAGCATATTTTGCTCCTAAATTCCATGCTTGCTTAAAATCATCCAAATAACCCATGGTGTTTAATATATCATAGAATATATCTACAATATACTTTCTATTATAATTCAGACAAGCTGCTCTGAATGTTGTAGTCCTTGATGCTGCTACATATAAAGGGTTCTTTGATTTACCTAACTTCAAATATTCGTCTCCTAGCTTACCCATGTTCTTAAAAAATGAATTAGACTGCCCACTTGTTAACTTAACATTCTTTAAAAATGTGAAATATCCATTTCCATCTATCTTACCACTTGCTATTGCTTTGTATATTTTACCTAACTCTGTTAATAATGGTCTTAAATCTTGCTTGGAATATAACTCTGATATACAGTATAATTTTTCAAATGAAATTGTATATGGATCTAGTTGTATTAAATACAGAACTCCTTTTTTATTTGGAACTGCAGCAAATTTTGGCTTTATATCAAGAGTAGGTTTTATATACATAAATTTTAAACTTATCAAAAAATACTGTCTAGATGCTGCTCCATTAACAATAACTGGTTCGTTTTGCATTCTTACTGATACAAATGCATCTTTACCTAAAGACATTTTATACTTTTTGATTACCGAAGCTAATCTATTATAAGCCTCTGTATCAAAATCTTTAAGGAATCTTATAGAAAGATAAGTATAAGCCCTAGTTATATCAAATTTTACTCTGTCTCTGTTAAAATAGATAGGAAAAAGCTCCTCAGATGCATCCATGAATGCACGTGGAAGAGCCAAAACTTCTTCTTCTGATATAAACTTATTTGTTCCACCAAGTGGAATTCCTTCCTTTATATCTTGATAAGGCAAATATGTTGGATAATTAGCCAAATATCTATCTATATAAGGTTTTGGTACTAGTATGAAGTTGCGTGCAAGTTCTCTTTTTCGATTGCTTATATATTGACAATTTGGATCATATGATACATCTATTGTATCATATTTAATTTTTATTGGTGGAACTAATGTGAACCAATTATAATGATCACTATACCAGGAAGTTACCATTTTTTCCATAAAAGTTACAGGACGAGTATACCCATCAGAATAACAAATTGCTTTACTATAAAACGGCTGTCCTATTCTTCTATAAAGAAGCCCCCACTTTGTTGGAAACCATTCTGAACCATCTACACGATCAGTAAATCTTGCCTTAGAATTATTATATTTACGAAGTATATCTACTACTTCAATATCATGCAACAACCTGCAATACTTTACTAATGTTTCTATTGGAATATCATTAAGCCTATACAATTTTCCATTTTTTTGATATATAACTGGATTAATTTCTCCTGGCTGCCATACAGGAACTGCTTTAATGTTTTCTTCGCTTAAAATATCATTTGTATCTTCTGTAGCATCTGCATAAACTTTAAATACATTCATCCAGTTAAATAACTTATCAATGTTTGTATTTGACTTTTCGTTTTTAACACCAGTATCTGTAGAAGGCTGACTATTAATATTCTGCATAGTATCTTGTTTTGTGTTTTCATTATAAAATATAGCACCCAATACTGATACTAAAATAAATACAACCACAACTGTCAATGCTATAATTGACTTCTTATTCAATTTAATTTTTATCATTTCAATGCACCTCCTGTATTGATTGATTTGATATATTGCTTTAATTGAAGTACCAATTTAAAATGTATCAATACTCGCAGAAGTTCAATTTTCAAAAATGTAAAGAGGTATGAGGTAAACTCGCCTCCTTTATGCAGCCAACTTGATATTGAAAATATATTAGTAATTCAAATACTATTTTACCTCTACAATACATTCGCTCTTACTTCCATTACTATTTATAATAGTTAGTTTAACTATACCTTTAGACTTTATTCTTACACTATTATTATTTTTAATTTCTACTATATTAGGATTTGACACTACAATCTTATATTTTGCTCCACTGCCAGTAGTTGCTATCGGTAATGTTATTACAGCTCCAACTTTAGCTATTATTTTGCTTGTTTTAAAATAAGCTTTAGGTGATGGTAATACCTTAACTTTAATTGACATTGCTGGAAAAGTAGTGAACAATCTTCTAGCCTCATCATCAAATGGATGTATTGTATAAAACCATGTGCTATTAGCAATCTTTTCTTCGTTTGTAAATCCCCATGTTGTTCTATAAGAATTGCCTAAAATATCAATGATACCACAATCTTGTCTAAATGCAAAGTGATTATTAAGCCACTCACTACTAGAATAATTACTCTTATTATCAGGTGAAAACATTAATAAAGTCTTACCTAAATCCAACAAAAGCTGCTCATCTTCATATACTGGTATAATTTTTACAATTCCTGGTTCCAATGCTTTAAACGTAGAATTGCCTAAATATTTTATCTCACTTACTTGTGAACTGGCTTCCGATATTTTACCTTGTAATAACTTATCCATGCTTTCTTTTGATACAGATATAAACTTAAACTTTGTGTTTGGCAATCCATACTTTTGGGATACATTTATTTTAAAAGTGTCTCCCTCTCTAACCACTATATCGAATTTATCAACAACTGGTTCATCTTCTACTGTAAATGTCTTAAAAGCTAAATCACTCTCAGCAAGATTTGCTCTATAAATTGGTATATTCTTAATATAATCTTCTATAAACTTGTTATCTATTGAGTTTAAATCTCCTGATTTAGGTAACTTACCTACATAAATACCATATGCAATACCTTCTTTTTTATATACAGGTTTTACTAAAAAGTATAAATCTACATAAGGGAAGACATAAGAAATATAAGTATAATATACTTTGTTGCATACAAGAATATTTGGATCAAGAACAACATATGAATCTAATTTATCAATATATCTTAATTCTAAATCATCATTTACCTTTAACGAATTATATTCTTTGCCAGTTTTAACTGTTACATAATTTAAAATTTTTCTTAGTATATCTATAGGAACTTGTCTGCCTTCCTCTAAAGACTTGGGCTCTTTCTTAAATAAATCTTGTAACAATATATAATAATTTCTAACTTCATAATCATTCATATTCCTACTATCCAAATCTTTAAACACCTGTTCTATAGAAGTTACTTTCTTAGGTGGCTCTTTATATTTTGGAAATAATACAAATAAAGCTTCTCTTCTCCATAAATCTTGGGTAAAAGAATTTGGTGCCCATTTACCATTTATGTCATAAATACGATAATTATAATCATCATTAAGAAATACTTCAGGTGAATATGTTGAAAGTATTCTATAATTGTCTACAAGCTTTTTAAATAATTTTTCGGCAAAACTCCTATTAGTTTTTAATAAATTTATAAACCCTCTTGTTGTATGCCACTCTAAAAATTCACTTATAACAGGTTTATTATCCATTTGATGACCTATAGTTAATATAGTTACAGGTGTTAATATATGATCAGTAGTAGTACCTAAAGTATCCGAAGACCAGTGTAATCCATATATATCGTGAACATACCATGCATGATTTAAATCATTGCTATCAGCATATAATGTATTTAAACCCATGTAAAATCCTAAAACCTCAGCTAAACGTGCATAATCTTGACATATACCATATCTATAATTCCATATTTTCATAATAGAACTTTTAGCCCAAGCATATTTTTTCCCTTTTTCAGTATTCCATTCACTATCACTTTTTATCTTTTCAGCTTTTACAGCTGATACACCTTCTTCTAACCACTTGTAGTCATACTTAACTTCAGTATAAAAAAATCTCTCCAACCTAAATCCCACATCTACTAAATCTTTACATCCTTTAGTCATTTCCTTAGCCTTCTGTCTTATATCTTTTAATGTCTGTATTAGATATGGAATTTGTCCATCCCAAATATTACCAAGTTCAAGAGAAGTCTCTGTATCACAAATTCTTGTTTTATACAATGCATTTGCTATAATTACCTTAAATCCCTCTGCAGACTCTATAGGTTCAAATGGTAAATCATCTATATTTTCTGCTGGCTTACTTAAAAACTCTTTGAAAAAGTTATAAGCTGGCTCCAATCCACAAATATACATCTTACCCTGATATATAAATGAATACCCGCTTATAGGTGCTATTTTTAATCTATTAAAAAAATATTGTCCAATTGGATTTAGTGAAAAGAAATCTTTTGAATAAAAAATATGCTTTGCATCAGAACTGCTAAACATTGAATCTTCTTTAACTTTAAAATACTTATAAAAATCTTTATCTTCTATATAAAAATTAAATGGAGAACGTGGATCTACATAAACATATCTATACTTACCATTGCTTTTTTTGTATCTCATAAATGAGTAAAGACTAGTAGAACTAATTGATGTTTTCATAGCACCATACTTTTTATCTAAGACTTCGTGACTATACTGACTCATACTACTAGTATAATTTGTAATATCAAACTCATATAACAAACAATCATTAATCAAATTAAATAAATAATCACCTGGAAACTCTATAATTATAGTATCCTCTACATCCAAATATCCATACTTGCTGTTAAAATCATTTATTACTTTGCTTAATTCGTCTGGATTTATAGAATTAATCTTGTATGTTACAGTTCTACCTGCTGTCTTGGTAGTTGTAACCTGTACATTTGAAATCTGTGCAGTTGCAGAATTGGTATCTGCATAAACTACTGCTGTATTTGATATACATAAATTTGTTAATAATGCTAAAATAACAATAATGTTAATTACTTTTTTGGTTTTAATTTTCATTTGACTCCCTCCTCTGTAAAGTATAAACATTTTATTGAATCATATAATATATGCTCTGCGTGTTTCAATCCCCAAAGGGGAGGCTACAAACAAATGCAGTAAATAAAACAGAAAAAGAGTATTCTGGTTTCAATCCCCAACGGGGAGGCTACAAACCGTAGATGGTTTGAGAAATTTCACAAGGAACAAATGGTTAAGTTTTCAAGCTACTGTAGATTATTTCTATTATATTCCACAAGCAATTGAAAGTCAAGGGATGCCAAAAACGACCTTTTGCTGTCGACCCCCAGGGGTTTTTGGGGGGATTACAGGTCGACAGCAATTGGTAAATACAAAAACTTTATTTCGCAGGTTTATCTATATACATGGCTTTAAAAGGTAATAAATGTAATAACAAAATAGTAAATCATTGCTTGTAAATAAGATTTGACTGAATTGTTTTTTGGATATAGTTTTAAAATGCTCAGAAAATGGACTGAAATGGTATAACAGCGCTTATAGAATGATCTTTGTAATAGACCAAACAAGGATGATGGTATCAAAAAAGGGGCTATTTGCAAAGATAGCCCCTTTCTTGTAATGTATGGTTTTTGCGTCGTAGAGTTTTACCTTATTTTGCTCAATGAAAATTTCAAAATATTTATTCCTCCCTCTCACTACTGTGAAGAATAAGTGCTTGATTGTGTTGTACCACTCTCAAGAGGCAGGTTTTCTTCAACGCTTTGCTGGCTGCCCTGATCAGCCGATGATGGCTGCTCGCTTTGTGCAGAAGACTGCTCCTGCTGCTGTGATGTATTGTTTTGCTTCGGCACAACCACCTCTTGCGGTGCTTTGTGAATGTCACAGTAGCTGGTTGGTGCTTGGTACATATAATCATCAGGTGGGACAACCGAAGAACCTGGCCAAATAGGATTATCTCTTTTTATAAACACCTTTTCAATTGTTGTTGGGCAGTACTGTGTTGCAAGCTTTTTGGACTCTGTGCAAACTTTAAGTTTTACATGCCTGTCGCAGTACTCTGTTGGTTCTGTGCCTTCAGCAAATATCTCTTTTATAACCTGACTTCCGCGAGGATCTTGTTTGCAAAGGCTTGTTGCAAGTTTGCCTGACTCTTTACACACATACCTTTCCACAATTCCAGCTGGTCTTATAAACTCTGAGCTTACACCTTTTTGGCTCACAACCCTGTCCATTATTCCTTTGAAAATTTTCAGTGCCGGATTTGTCCCGGTTAAATAATTCAGTGCAACAGGCTTGTCTTCGCCAACCCATACGCCAAGCGCATAGTTTGGAGTGTATCCCACAAACCATCTGTCTTTGCTATCATCGGTGGTACCGGTTTTTCCTGCAACAGGGTATGAAAATCTGACACCTACTGTTATCCTTGCAGTGACAACGCTCTGGAGCATATTTGTAAGTATATATGCATTCTTTTCATCCATTACTCTTCTCTTATAGGGCGTTCTTTCAAATATTGTAATACCGTTTTTGTCTTCAATTTTTGTTATAAAATAGGGCTTTATATACACACCGCTGTTAGCAACTGCAGCAAACGCAGCAGTCAGCTCAATGGGCTTGACTCCATAGGTAAATCCACCAATTGCAATTGAAAGACTGTTCATATCCTGTGGTGCAAGAGTTGTAAAACCAAACCTTTTTAGATTCCTGTAAACATTTTGAATTCCCAGATTATATGCAACCTTTACAGCAGGAACGTTTGCCGACCATATCAAGGCTTCTCTTACTGTCATAAATCCTTTGTATCCACGCTTGCCGGATACAACATTGCTTTTATACCAGTTTCGAGGAGTATACCCCCCGATTGAAAAAGGAATATCGTCAATCACAGTTGCAGCAGTATAACCATTTTCAAGCGCTAAGCTATAATCAGCAATTGGCTTTATGGCAGAGCCCGGCTGGCGAACAGACATTGTCGCACGGTTCAAAAGCCTAACACCTTTCAAATTTCCTCTTCCGCCCATAATGCCTTTCACAGCACCTGTACTGAAGTCAATCAAAACAGCTGCTGCCTGTGGCTGTGGTATTCCTGATGCATCGTAGTGTTTTATCTTTGGCATGATTGACGGGTCTGAAAAGACATCTTCCATTGTACTTTGTATGGTTTCGTCCATTGTTGTGTAGATTTTAAGCCCGCCGCCATAGATTAAGTTTTCTGCCTCATCCTCGGAAATTCTTTTCTTTTCAGATAGAATTTCAATGGCTTCATCTATCACAGAATCAACAAAGTACGGATGTTTGTATGCACTTTCTGCAGAGATGTCTTTTTTTACATAAACAAGTGGCTGATTTTTTGCCTCTAAGTACTCTTGTTCGGTTATATATCCAAGCTCAAGCATCTTCTTGAGAACAATTTCCTGCTTTTTCTTTGCATGGTCTGGGAATACATAAGGATTATAATATGAAGGGTTTTGAGTAATTCCGGCAATTAGGGCGCACTCTGCCAGGGTCAGCTGCGATACATCCTTTCCGAAATAGGTGTACGCTGCTGCTCCAACCCCGTATGCTCCGCTGCCAAGGTTAATTGTGTTGAGATACTCTTCTAAAATCTGTTCTTTTGTCCATCTTTTTTCGAGCTGAATGGCAAGGTATTGCTCTTGAATCTTTCGTTTGAAAGATTTTTCAAAGCTCAAAAGTTTGTTTCTCACAAGCTGCTGGGTGATTGTGCTTGCGCCTTCTGAAAGAGAGCCGGTTTTTATGTTTTTGAATATTGCGCCGAATATTCTTTTGATGTCAATCCCGTTGTGCTGCCAGAACCTCTCATCCTCAATTGCAACAAAAGCGTTTATAAGGTTTTTTGGAATCTTGCTATATGGTACTCTTATCCTGTTTTCATTGCCATGAAGCCGGGCAATTTCGTTTCCGCTCTGGTCGTAGACAATAGTTGTCTGAGTATCTACAGAAGAAGTTATTATCTCCAGAGCATTTGCTGGTATTGCCTTTATGTATCCTGTGACCATTCCAAAACCAGCACCAATTAAAATTGCCATGCTTGCAATCAAAAGTACTAAAATAGTTCTTACAAAGCTTTTGAGAAAAAGCCTAAACGGCGTTTGTTTTTTTGCTTTTTTATTTTTGCTTTGCAACGAATATTCCTCCCCTCTTTCCTTATTCAATTATACCACAAAAATAAATATGTATACCATTCTGGGAAAAGGTGGATGGCAATTGACTTTTAAACCTGTTTAAAATGTGGTATAATTAATAGCAGCAAAGTAGATAGAAATACTCAAAATTTTCTTTATGACAGGAGAGAGTCAATAAAATGAAAGTAAAAGATATCTTGGAAAAAGCATGTCATGAGAATATTCTTACAAAGGATGAGATAAAGCTTTTGCTGATGGCAGAAGGTGATGATAGAGATCTTCTTTTCAAAACGGCAGACAGGGTAAGGAAAGAGCATGTTGGCGACGAGGTTTTTTTAAGAGGGCTTATTGAGTTTTCGAGCTACTGCAAAAACGACTGTTTTTACTGCGGACTGAGGCGAAGCAATAGACAAGCTCAGCGTTACAGAATGCAGGAAGATGAGATTGTAGAGGTTGCGAAAAGGGCGTATCAGATGGGGTACCGCACGGTGGTATTGCAGTCTGGTGAGGATATGTATTACAATAAAGACAGTCTGTGTTCAATTATAAGGAAGATAAAAAGCAGTGTGGATGTTGCTATAACACTTTCGATTGGTGAAAGGTCGTATGATGAGTACAAGGCATTCAAAGATGCCGGGGCAGACAGGTTTTTGATGAGATTTGAAACTTCAAACGAAAAGCTATATAGAAAATATCATCCCGGAATGAGCTTTGAAAACAGGATAGAGTGTCTCAAATGGATCAAAAATCTTGGGTATGAGCTTGGGACAGGTTTTTTGATAGGCCTTCCGGGGCAAACTATTGATGATTTGGCACAGGATATACTTCTTGTAAAAGAGCTGGATGCAGATATGATAGGCATCGGACCTTTTATTCCTCATCCACAGACGCCTCTAAAAGATGCAGAGGAAGGTTCGGTGGATTTGACCCTCAAGAGCATTGCCATTTTGAGGCTTTTGATTCCAGATGCCAATATTCCTGCAACAACTGCGCTTGGCACTTTAGACCCACTTGGAAGACAAAAGGGGCTCATGTGCGGTGCAAACATTGTAATGCCGAACGTAAATGACCTCAAGTACAAACTCAAATATGAGCTGTATCCTGGAAAGATTTGTATAAATGAAGATGCCACAAAGTGCAGAGGTTGTATTGAGTCAATCATTGTTTCGCTTGGCAGAAAAGTTGGACATGGAAAAGGACAAAGCAGGCATTACAAAAGAGCTGCTGCGTCTTAAAATTCCATTGATTTTGCATTTTTGTTGCTGTAGACTAATAGGTATAAATTAAGAATGTAGATTTGATTTTTGTAACCGAAAAGGAGTTTAGAATATCTATGAAAAGAGAAAAAGCCAATACTAAAAGAGTTTGGGTTGTGGTTTTGATTGTGGCAGTATGTGCTCTTGGTATTTTGGCTGGATATTACATGACAGGGTATCTTGCTAAAAAACCTGCTGCTGTCGACCAAACTTTGCAGACAGACCAACCCTCCCAGCAATTACAAGAAGAGACTGGACAAACCAATCCGAACCAGACACAGCAGGGACAGAGCGTGTCATCCCAGCCATCCTCACAAAATCAACAGAATACAACCACTTTGTCAGATGTTTACAAAGCTTTTGCAAGATTTGATGGTGGTGTTGATGCACATACAATTCAACTTTCTCTTATAAATACCAATTTTGATTATAAAGAATTTGAGACTAATGAAAATCTCACTCAGGGGCTAAATCTTTCAGAGGGTGAGATTGTTGAAGTTGAGTTTGAAAAACCTCAAGATGGTGGCAGCCCACGAATTGTGAGCATAGAAAAACCTGACAAGGTGACCCTAAAAGGTAAGTTTGTGGGACTTGCAGATAACAACTTTGCAGAGTTTGTGTTTGACCAAAAACATGTTGTTCTGCAGATAAGCGAGGTTTTAGACAAGGTCTCTTATCTTGATGAAAATACCGATGTTGAGGTGACTTTTAAGACAAATCCTCAAAGTCCCCAGTCAAATCCAGTTGTTGAGGATATAAAGGTGTTAAAATAAGCATATACAAAAAAGCAAAGGGGCAGCCAAATTTATCAGCTGTCCCTTTTTGTATTTTTATTCTTCTTCAGAATAAATATTTCCTCTTTTGTACGATGCCACAACTCCCAAAATTGAGATGCAGGCGAACACCAGAAAACTTATCTTCATGCTCTTTAAAATTAGGAAATAATTTTCGTGCGAAAGTTTTACGCCTTTCAAAAACATGATCGATACAAACGAGACAATTGCCATTGAGAATGCTTGACCGACAACTCTCATGACAGATATTGTTGATGATGCCGTGCCATAGAGTGATTTTGGCACACAGCTCATGACAACATTTGTGTTTGGCGATGAAAAAAGTCCAAACCCAATTCCCATCAAAAGAAGGTTGGCTACTGCCAAGACAAGGCTTGTCTTGCTGCTAAATAGCGAAAACACAAAAAGTCCTATGGTTGTGAGGACCATGCCGGCTGTTGCGAGTTTTCGCGGCTCGATCTTTTCAGAGGCTCTGCCAGCAATCAATGAGGTTATAACCTGCGAAAGTGGCTGGACAATCAAAACTGAGCCGGCAAGCTGGGAAGGCAGAGCTTTTACAAGTTGAAGGTACAGCGACAGAAGGTAAGACGCAGAAAATGTGCAGCTGTAGTTTATTAGCGCTGCTAAGTTTGAAAATCCAAACTGTGGGATTTTTACAAACAGTTTTACGTCCAGAATGGGATTTTGAAGTTTTGCCTCTGCAACAACAAAAATTACCATCAAAATTAACCCTGCAAAGAACAAAATTTTAGAGGTATTTCCCAGTTCAAATGTGGAGGCTCCGTACATCAAAAGAAAAAGCCCTGTCATCGACAGGATTGTGCCCATTTTGTCAAGCGATTTAAGGCTGTCAACCAGTTTTGCTTGCTTTGTATTTTTCACTTCTTTTTGGAGCAAAAATAAACTCACAAATGAACCAACAAGTCCTATGGCAAATCCAAACAAAAATATGCTTCTGTATCCCCACAGCCTTACAAGCACGCCACCCAAAAAAGGTCCTAAGGATGTTCCCAAGTACACAACTGCTGTGTTTATCCCTAAAAGCCTTCCCCTTATTTGTTGTGAGTGATTCTCAATCAAGATTGCCATTGATGTCACAAATGTGAATGCTGAGAATAATCCCTGCAGGCTACGGAAGACAAAAAGAATTTCTACTGTGTTTGAGAGTGCACACATCAGGGTTGAAAGTGTAAACAGCAAAAGCCCTGTTTTGAATATCTTTGTCCTGTCAAATGTGTCAGAAAGCTTTCCCATGGGAAGAATGAAAGCTGCAGAGAATATCAAAAATATGCTTATCACAAGGTTCAGCTCTTCAGCGTTGAGCTTAAAACTTTTTGCAATATCTGGTGCGGCAATGTTGACTGCGCTTGACATAAACGGCACCAAAAAAGAAGAAAGTGTTGTTGCGATGAGTATGTTTTTATTTATTTTTCTGTCTTCTTGACCGTGCATTGTCCCTGTCAATCGCTCCCTTCAAAATTTTTATGTACTTTGAACTTTTTAGAGTTACACATATAATAATATCACTTTCTGACAAAAAATAAATACACCTATGAAGAACAATTTTGCACATTTTAAGGCTTTTGAGAAGAATTTTGAGGATGGTAAAATAAATTATATAAAGTATTAAATAAGAATTTGTCCACCCAAATAATGAAAAAACTAAAACATGCAGGGTGAGAAAGAAGATGAAAGTTGCATGGAGCGCAACTCATCAAGAGTTTCTGCTTTCTGATGGGTACTATTTTTCAGGGCTTTACAAAGAACTTTCAAAAAGAGGAATATCAATTGAAGAAGTGGAAGATTTTGAAAGACTTTTTGAGTATGATGCCATAGTTTTCAATTACCCAGAGAATCCCTTCAGCGATGATGAAAAGGAAAAGATAAGAGAAGCCTTGGTGCAAAAGGGCAAGAAAATCATCTTTACAGCACATTTCAAAAACAAAGATGGTGTCTCTGAGATTTGCAATAGCATAACAAGAGAATATGGAATAGATATATTGCCAGAAGGTATAAAGGATGAGATACACCATTTAGAAGATGACCTTTTTATAATAACAACAGATGAAGTAGAACTTTACCGAAAAGGTGTAAAAGAGGTTGTGTTCCCGTACTCAGCTCCGCTTGAGGTGGGAAATGGAGCTGAGGTTGTACTGAGGGCAAGAAAGACAAGCCTCACAGACAGCGGCAAAAAATCGCCTGTGCTCATTGCTCAAAAAAGGTTTGAAAGCGGTGGAAAGCTAATTGTGTGTGGAAGCTGCATCTTCTGGGACAACTTTTCCCTCTTTAGGCTTGATAATTTGCAGTTTGTGGTGAATATATTTGAAGGGGCTGAATAGAAAGAAGCTGGCTGGCAGAATTTTTATGGTGTATAATTAAAAGTAGAAAAGAACATACTGAAAAGGTGCTTCTGCATTATGGAAGACTACATTTTAGAAGAATTCAATTATGATAAGTACAAAAATATAGAAGATGATAACAGATATGAAATTATCGAGGGAAGGCTGTACAATTTAGCTCCCTCTCCTTCGATTTTTCATCAGCATGTGTGCGGAAACATATACCATAAACTGAGGATTTTTCTGCAAGGAAAAGAATGCATACCTTTCATTTCGCCTGTGGACGTGATACTTGCACCAAAAGGAGCTGAAGATAAGGATATAAAAAACGTTGTGCAGCCAGATGTGTTTGTCATTTGTGACAAATCTAAGATTGATCAAAAAGGGATTATAGGAGCACCAGAATTTATTATAGAGGTTGTTTCTCCAAACACATCTGCAAGGGATTATCTTATAAAACTAAAACTATATGAAAAATATGGTGCAAAAGAGTACTGGATAGTGAATCCTCAGGAAAAAAGCGTGGCTGTATTTATACAAGCAGAAGAAGGTGGATTTGATAGAGGCAGAATATTTTTTCATCCAGCCGTGGTAAAATCTTCAGCTTTGCCGGGTTTTGAAATGTCAACTGAAGAGATTTTCAGCAACATATAGAGGATTAAAAAAGTGGCAAGGTGTTATTTTTCATACCTTGCCACTACTTTTGTTGATATTCCCCCACGCTCATGGAACTCTCCAATCACTTCCATAAACTTTGGCTCAAGCAGTTTTACAAGGTCATCAAGGATTCTATTTACTGCATGCTCCTGCAGTATCCCAACGTTTCTGTATGAGGTAAGATAATACTTGAGAGATTTTAGCTCAACAAGTTTTTGGTGAGGGATATATCGAATTGTGAGCTTTGCTGTATCAGGAAGACCTGTCCATGGACAGACTGATGAAAACTCTTCTGTTACATATTCAACAACAGTGCTTTTTTCAGGGTATTCGTATGGGATTGCTTCTAAAACCTCTGTGTCAATCTTTTCATACCCATAGATGTCAAATCTTCTTTGCTGGTACTTGTCAGCCATAGAAATTTGCACTTCCTTTCCTTGTTTTTTTGACCGGGGTTTGCCGCGACCCGGGCAGTTCTTAACACCTGTAAAAAAGATTTTATCACACTTTAATTTGCATTGCAAATTGGGGTATAATGAAAATTAACACGAGGATTTAAAATTGTTAAGGGGAAATGATAAATGCCTGAAAAAGAGCCTCTTTACATAGAAGAGATTTTTGATTATGTTAGCCAGCGTCCACAGAAGTTTGCCTTGAATTTCTGGGAAGACCCAAGATATTTTAAGCTTCACAGGCACAACTTTGTTGAGTTTATGTATGTTGTAAAAGGCGAGGGGACAGAACACATAAATTCAATCAGCTACAGCTTAAAACCCGGCACATTTTCAATTGTCATGCCTTACCAGATTCACAGAATAGATTATTCAGAGCAAAACCCTCTTTCAATCTATGTTGTTGCCATTTCGTTTGAAGAGCTTTTAGCACCATCGAGCATTTTTTACAGAATAGGTGAGCTTCTTTTGAGCTATGACGAAAATATCCTTCCCTATTACTACTTTGAAGGCAAGGAAAAAGAAGTTATGGACAGGCTTTTTAAAGAAGCATGGATATATTATAACCAGCAGGATGTGTGGGCAGAGATAATACTCAAAGCCAAGATTTTGGAGATAGTTGCGTATTTTGATAGGTGCAGAAATTTTGCATGTGCTAAAAACTCTCAAAGACCTGCCTCTGACTTTGTCCAAAACAGGGCTCAAAAAGAGAGCGTTCCTGTTCCGACCGACTACTGGCAGCTTGTGTACTATGTGCATAAGAATTATAACCAGAACATAGACCTAAAAACCTTGTCGAAAGAGTTTCACTTGAGCCCATCTTACATAAGCCAGCTTTTCAAAAAGCTTGTTGGGAGCAACTTTCACAACTTTTTGAATGAAGTGAGGCTTCAGCATGCATGCAGTCTTCTTGTCTCAACAGACAAACCTGTGACAGATATTGCTCTTGAGGTTGGATTTGATTCATATTCAACATTTGCAAGAGTTTTTCACAAATGCAAAGGTATGAGTGCCCTGGAGTTCAGGAAAAGAGGGGGAACTTAAATAGGTCTGAGCTGAGCAGGGCAAGCTGTAGTGTACAGTGATGTTGTGTAAATTAATGAATAAAAATTTTTCTTTGAAACTTTGAAACATAGAGTAAGTCTCTCAAATGAATTTTGGTTAGATAAAAGAGTGATGGGAAATACAACATAGAAAGTTAGAAAGGCGGGTGTGCTGCCCGCCTCTTAATAAAAAATAGCTTTTTAATTTCCTGCCTCTTTTTTCAAAACCTCTTTTATCTCTTCAACACCTGCAACCCTGCCAGAGAATATAAGCTTTTCATCTACAACAAGTGCAGGTGTTCTCATAACACCGTAAGACATTATCTTTTCGATGTCCTTTACCTCTTCAAATTGAGCATCAATTCCAAGCTCCTCAGCTGCCCTTTTAGCATTTTCCATTAGCTTTTTACAGTTTGCACATCCGCCGCCAAGAACTTTAATAACCATTTTCTAATCACACCATCCTTTCTTTAAAATTTTTACCCAAGAATAAGGTTAAATAAATACCCTGTTGCAATTATCCCACAGCCCACAATTGCCACAAATATTCCTAAAAGCTGTGGCTTTAACACCCTGCGAAGAAGTATCATCTCAGGTAAAGAGAGAGCTGTCACGCTCATCATGAAAGAGAGCGATGTTCCCATAGATACACCAAGACGCCTAAACTCACTTACAAGTGGAATAATTCCTGCTGCGTTTGAGTAAAGAGGTATTCCAAGGGCTGTTGCGAAAATTACAGCAAAAGGATTGTTCTTTCCAGCAATCTTTGCAAGTGCACCTGTTGGGATGTAGCCGTGCAAGAATGCACCAATTCCAATTCCAACAATAACAAATACCCAAACTTTTCTTATAAGCTGAACGGTAAAATCAAAGGTTTCGTTCAGGCGCTGATTTAAAGTTTTTTTGTCCTCAGCAATCTGGACGTTTCCAACTTTGATTTTAAAAACATAGTCCTCAACATACTTTTCAAGATTAAGCTTTCCAATTACAATGCCACTTGCAATTGCAATTATCTCACCCGACAGCACGTAAATAAGAGCAATTTTAAGACCAAAATTTGCGTAAAGAAGTCCAAGTGCAACCTCATTTACCATTGGCGCTGCAATCAAGTACGAAAATGTCACGCCAAGCGGGATTCCAGCTTCAACAAAGCCAATAAAAAGCGGGACTGCTGAGCAAGAACAAAACGGTGTCACAATTCCCAAAAGCGCTGCTAAAATGTGGGCAATATATACATTTTGTTTTTTGTGCGAGAGTATGTCTCTTGTCTTTTCTGGAGAAAAAAAGCTTCTTATAAATGTTATCACAAATACTATCAAAAATAAAAGTATAAAGATCTTGATTGTGTCAAATATAAAAAAGTTCACAGCACTTGCAAGCTTTGAACCCTGCGGGATTTTAAAAATATTGTAAGTTACAACATCAGCAAATTTCTGAACTGGAGTAAACAAATGCTATCACACCCTTTCAGTCTTTTGACTTTCAATTATGAAGGCTTCTGCAATATTCAGCAGAGCTTTGACATATTCATTTTTAATTCTGTAATGCATATTTGCACCCACTTTGCAGTGTTCAAGCAAACCAGCTTCTTTTAAGATTTTCAAATGTTGAGATAAGTTTGGCTGAGAAAACTCAACAAACTGTAAAAGTTCACATACGCACTTTTCACCGCTCAACAGGTTTTGAACTATCTTTATTCTAATTGGGTGAGACAGAGCTTTGAATACCTTTGCAAGCCTTTCTTCCATGGACATATTTTTTGCACAATCTTTCTTTTTTCAGCTTTAAAAGAAAGAGTTGTGCTTTTTGCACCTCTCTTTTGTTTAATTTATAAGCATTTAATTATATAATAAACTAATAAACAAAAAAAATCAAGTTCACTTTTTGTACTCTTGATTTTTTGGGAAGATTCTTATTTCGTGATTATGATAAATATTCATAGTAGACTACACTCCCATTCTGACAGTTTTTGGTGTTTCTTTTGAATAGCACATTACACTTTTTAATTATATTCATTCAGGATGAAGGCAGCCTCAATTCTTTTTATAACCTTCTCCTTAGTGTTTTCGCAATATTTTTCGCTGGGGTAAATATCTCTTTACAGCTATTCGAGAATAATTAAAAGGGTTATATTGCAAAAACTGAAAGCTGAGTGTATAATAAAAAACTGCAAGGGAAATTGTATTCAAAATCTATCTACAAAAATGTAAAAATAAAAATCAAACCGCAGCTTTTAAGCTGTGGTTTTTGTTTTTTGTGTGGTATAATAAAAGTTGTAAGCAAAAACTTTCAGACGAAAAAGGTGATTTTGTTATGTTGTTTACAGTAGTAGTAAGCAAAGAGGACAACTGGTATATAGCTAAATGCGTAGAAAACAGTGTAGCTTCACAAGGAAAAACCATCGAAGAAGCAATAGCTAACTTAAAAGAAGCTCTTGAACTTTACTACGAGGGAGAAGAAATACAAAAACCACAAATGCCACCGCTGATAACTACCATAGAGGTGGCTGTGTAAATGTCTTCCAGGTATCCTATACTAAAGCCACAGGAAATAATAAGAGCGCTCAAAAAAGCTGGATTCAGGGAAGTGGCACAAAAAGGCAGTCATCTCAAGCTAAAAAAGAAAATCCAACAAGGATCGTAATTATCCCAATGCATGAAGAAGTTGCAAGAGGAACATTAAAAAGTATTTTGGAACAAGCAGGAATAAGTTTAGAAGAGTTTTTAGACCTCCTTTAAGTTCTTGCCAATCTCATGAAAAAGAGGAGACTCTTAGCAATTTCTTTTAGGTTGTCTTCTGCTGTCAGTCTCCTTGCAAAATAAGCAAAAACATGCTACAATATACTTAAATTTCTTCCCAGAAATACAACTATTAGGTGTTTATACAGAATGTCAAAAATTTTTTGTCGTTACAATTTTGAGCTACAGTGGTATAATATATTCATAGATGAGTAAAACACAAATGAGTAAATCAAAAGGAAGTTAGCCACGGTATAGGTTTGCAGGGAAAACCTGACCGTGGCTTTTTGTTTTTTAGTAGGCAAAATTTCTGTGCCTGTTTTTCTAAAAGCGTGGTATAACAATAATGAGAGGTTTAAAAAAACAAAAAAGGAGTGATTGACCATGAAAAAGTTTGTAAGCTTTATTGTAATTCTGAGCCTGCTTTTGACCTTTGCCTTCCCAGTAGCACAGGCTGGGACAATCACACAGGCAGTTAAAACAGCGATAAACAAAATAGACTACATCACAGCAGGCGAGTTTGTAACATCGCTCTTGTTAGGAGCAAAAGTTAAACCAAACTGTATTTGAACTTGTAGTTCAGTTTTTACCTTTAACAAAGGCATATGCAATAACCTAAATCATACTTTTATTTCTCTTTCTGCACACTTTGATTTGCAATTAATATTTTTATTAATTTTACATTTTGCAATAAAAATTGCTGTGATATAATTATTAAAAAAATGCCATTAATCATCTCCGATATGGAACTGGGGTGTTGGTAAATGCTAAAACAGATGATTGCAAAATTGGAGAAATTCCCACCTATAATAAGGGCATCGTTGATTTTTATTGGTTTTGGATTATTATCTCTTTTAGCCTTTAAAATTGGAGAATTTGTTGGCAGACTAATTTACGATATTTTGCATTAATGCATTAAAATATTGCTACAAGAAAAAACTCTATTTTACACCTTCGAAAGTAACATTTTTGGATAACACCTTTACTCTGGCAAACACAAAAATAGGCAAAAAACAAAAACTATGGTTATATCGCAAATGAGTTTTTTCAATTTGTTTTTTATAAGCACTTATTCACGCATACTTTTGAGTAACAATTGATTAACAAATGTTCCTGTCTAACACTTTTGAGATTAAGAAAATTTAGTAAGATAGTATACTGCGATTTGGGTTCTATTTTTAAGATTTAACTTTTGAAGAATGGATGTTATGTAGTTTCTTACTGTACCTTCAGAGATGAAAAGCATCCTTGCGATTTCCTTATTTGAGTATACTTTATCCATAAGAACAACGTCAGCATGCCACATCTTGAGAAACTCTATTGCCTCTTTTGCATTAGTGCAAAGGCTTACAACCTCAAAATTTTCAAGCTCAAGGATGATTTTAAGACCGTCCAAGACGGCAGGGTTATCATCCACAATTAAGACCGTAGGTTTTTTCAAAGTAATCTTCCCTCTACCTTCAAAGTTCAAATACTTGAATGTTTTCTACCAATGCTTTTATTTTACTAAAATTTTTTATAATAATGAAGATATATTCTAGAACACGCTGGCTTATGGTATAATTAAATCAGAGGCGGGGAAGAGGTGTTAGTGTAAGAAAGGAGAAAATTTGTAACATTGAGGAGGCTACGAGTATACCTTGACACCTCAGTTATAAGTCACTTAGACCACCATGATAATCCTGAGTATATGCAGATAACAAGAAAATTTTGGGAGGAGCTTAAACAAGGAAAATACAATATATAAATTTCAAGTGCAGTAATAACTGAATTAAATAAGTGCAAGGAACCAAAAAGAAGCAGGCTATTTAGAGTATATGTCCCAGATAGAATTCACGAGAATTGAGATTAACCAACAAGTTTTGGAACTTGCGCAGAAGTATGTGAATGAATGTATAATTCCGTCAAGGTTTTTCGACGACGCAGTCCATATTGCAGTAGCAAGCATTAACGAATGTGATATTTTGGTATCATGGAATTTTAAGCATATAGTTAGATATAGGACAATTCAAGGCGTAAACGCAATAAACAAACTTATGGGTTATAGAGAAATTCAACTGGTGTCACCACTTATGATGTTAGAGGAAGAGGAGTGACAAATATGTTTGAAACAAGCGCGATGAAAGAACTGCACAGGATACAGGAGGAGATCTACGAAGAAACAAAAGGCATGACTCCAGAAGAATTGATTAGGTATTTTGAAGAAACGGCAAAAAAAGTAGAGAGAGAATTAGAGGAACTGAAAAAGAAAAAAAAGAAGGAAATTATTCAATAATTTCATAACAGGTAAACCACAAATAATTTTTTCTGCAAACTATCTGTGGCTTTTTTGTTTTTTAGAAACCCGGCTTTTTGATTGAGGTGAGGATTCAGCACGCATGCAGCCTGCTTCTTTCAACCGACAAGCCAGTGACTACTGAGATAGCTCTTAAGGTAGTCTTTTACTCATGTTCAACCTTTGCGAGGGTGTTTCACAAACACTAAGACATGAGCGCTTTAGAATTTAGAAAAAATGGATTTTTTTGTAGTCATTGACCTCTTTAATGAGTAAAGGAGTATTCCAAGTAAAGTTACAAATACCACAGTAAAGGGATTGTTCTTCCCAGCAATTTTTGCAAGTGCACCTGTTGGGATGTAGCCGTGAAGAAAAGCACTAATGCCAATTCCCACAACTACAAATACAAGGGTTTGTGTCATACTTGCTTTAAAAATTTTTTATCCTCAGCAATTTGAACATTTCAGGACATAAACAATATACAATATTTAAGTTTTAAGTTAGGCAATACTTACACAAAAATAAAAAAACCCTCCGCAGCTTTTAAAATATCTATCCTTTGCTGCAGAAGGCAACAAAAAATTGAATAAACTAACTTACAATTTTATAATAGGTTTTTGCTGTAAGGGCATACACGCCAGTATAAAATATAGCAAACACAAGTATAACAGCAGATGTGCAAAGAGCAAACAAAGGTATATTTGTAAGGTTGAATACCTGTAACATTTTGACTATTATTTTAAAAGCAAAGGCTATATGAACTATTGCTAAGAATAAAGGCAAAAAGAAAATTGAAAGTACTTGGCTTTGTATTGACTTTTTAATCTCCTGACGTGTCATACCCACTTTCTGTAAAATTTCATAGCGATGCCTATCATCAAAGCCTTCTTCAATTTGTTTATAATAAATTATAAGCACTGTTGCCATAATAAACAAAAGTCCAAGAAACAAGCCGATGAATAATAACCCGCCATGGATAGAGTAAAAACCTTCTCTTGCCATTTCACGAACTTCAATTGTTGCATTATTTACTATTTTATTTAAGCTATTTTTTAGTGCTGTGTAAATGTCCATGAGATTATCCTTATTACCATCAAAATCAAGACCATAATAATATGAAAATTGTACCATGTCGTTTTTATTGCTATTTAGTGAACAGAAGATTTTCTTCATTGTTTCTATGTCTTTGACTATTATCCAAAAGCAACTAATGGCTGGTGTAAGGCTATTAGTTAGAGAGTTTGAAGTTAATCGTTTTTTAATTGAGAGTTTGAAACCATTGAAATTGATAATGTTCTCAGAGATATTAACGTTATTAGTATACAGAAGAACTTCATTATCAGATAATTTGATAACTTTCTTTTCAATATTATTGTAGTCCTCAAGAGGCACTACAAAGGCAATGGCTGAGTTCTTATCAAAAAAATTTTGTTTTTTTGTTCTGAAATGAGTTTTATCTTGAATTAAAGCAAGCTCTAAATACTTGTATTTAACCACGTTTTTAGGAACTATATTAAATTTTCGCAATTGCTTCATTATCGTATTATCAATTTTTTTTACATTTTCCAAGTTAATATTGTCTGATGTAATGATTATTTCTTGTGGGTAGCGAGTTTTTAAAATATCTTCAACTCCAGTATATAGGGAAATTGTGGTTGAAAGTACAACAATTACTGCGGTTGAAAGTATACATATGTTTGCAAGTCCAACTGCATTTTGTTTCATCCTGTATATCATGTTAGAAATCCATATAAAATGATGAGGTCTATAGTAATAGTTTTTGTTTTTCCGAAGAGTCTTTAAAAATGCTATACTTCCAGCGGTAAACAAACAATATGTCGCTATCATTACTAAGATAACTGCAACAAAAAAGATGTTCATCGCTGCTAAAGGCTTTTCAGTTGTAAGTGCAATGTAATATCCAATACCAAGGCAAACTATACCAATGATAGTCAAAAGCCATTTTGTTTTTGGTTCTTTTTCACCTACATTGCTTGCTTTTAATAATTCAATGGGTTTTGATAGATGTACCGAGAAGATGTTATATATAAGGTTTAATATAAAAATTCCGCTGAATAAAAGAGTTGTGACCAAAATGGATGACGGTGATATTTCAAAACCAAACACAACTTTAAAACTTACAATTTTAAAAAGTAGAAGTGTCATAAGTTTGCTTAAAATTATTCCTGATAAAATACCAGATGCAATACATATCAGTCCTATGATTACCGTTTCAAAAAACATAATCCTTGCTATATGCCTTTTTTCCATTCCAAGAATATTGAAAAGTCCCAATTCTTTTTTACGCCTCTTTATCAAAAAGCTGTTTACATAAAAAATAAATATAACAGAAAAAATACCAATTACTCCTGCTCCAAATCGCAAAATACTCCTCAGCGCTTGGCTATCGCTCAAATGTCCGATATCTTCTGTATTAGACAAAAAACACATGTTGTAAAACATCATAACTGCTCCAATACAGGTCAAAATATATGGGATATATGCTTGGGTATTTCTTTTTATGTTGTTGGCTGCAAATTTTATATAAAAAGATTTAAGCATTCCGGATACCTCCTGTTGCAATTATGGTAAGCGTATCGGAGATTTTCTGATACATTTCATCATTTGACATTGAACCTTTATAAATTTGATGAAAAATCTCTCCGTCTTTTATAAACAAAACTCTTTTTGCATAGCTTGCAACTTTTATGCTGTGTGTGACTACAAGAATTGTTTGACCTTCATTATTTATCTCGGCAAATAGTCTTAATAATTCTTCGGATGAATGTGAGTCAAGAGCACCAGTTGGTTCATCGGCAAGAATAAGCTGGGGTTTTGTAATAAGTGCACGGGCAATTGCAGCTCTTTGTTTTTGTCCGCCTGACACCTCATAAGGATATTTTGAGAGAATATCAGAAATTCTAAGTTTTTCAGCAACAGGTTTTAACCTCTCATACATTTCTGTATATGGTCTTCCTGCTAATACAAGAGGTAACAGGATGTTGTCTTGTATAGAAAATGTGTCAAGAAGATTGTAATCTTGAAACACAAAGCCTATGTTATTTCGTCTGAAGGCTGAGATTTCTTTTTCATTCATTGAGGTAATTTCTTTACCATTTAGCAGGACTTTACCGCTTGTAGGTTTATCAAAGCCTGCAATGATGTTTAACAGTGTTGTTTTACCTGAACCAGATTCGCCCATAATAGCTATATATTCTCCTTGCTCTACTGAAAAAGATACACTTGCAAGTGCCTGAACAGGATTTCCACCAAATCTTGTTGTGTAGATTTTCTTTAAACTATTCACTTCTAAAAGAACATGTGTCATATTTTACTTCCCTCCGAGTGCAAAATTGACTTTTTTATTCTTGTCCATTATAACAAAAAAGAGAAAATGCTTGCCTTATTTTTGGCTTACATTTTCTCTTCTCAATCTTACATTTTAGTAAGGTTTTAACTATATAAACTAATCTGGTGCTATATCAACAGTATCAAAGTTGATTTTTACTTTTGTACCCTTTCCAATTTCTGATTCGATTATAATTTTGTGTGATAGTTTATCTAAAATCCGCTTGCAAAGGTAAAGTCCAATACCTGTAGATTTTTTGTCCAAGCGACCGTTATATCCTGTAAAGCCTTTTTCAAAAACACGGGGCAAATCCTCTTTTGCAATACCTATGCCTGTATCTTCAATAACCAATGTATTTGGCAAATTGTTTTCCATATAAATAGAGATTTGACCACCGGGGTTTGTATATTTAAGCGCATTTGAAAGTATTTGTTCAATAACAAATGTTAGCCATTTTTCGTCAGTTAACACATGGCAGTTTAATTCTTTGTAATTGAGTTTTATCTTTTTACGTATAAAAATTAGAGAGTATTTTCGCAGCGCTTGTTTTACAATATGGTCAAGTGAATATTTCTTTAGTAGTAAGTCATTGCTCATATTTTCCATACGAAGATATTGAAGAACCATTTCAACATACTGCTCTACCTTGAATAGTTGTTCTAAAAGTTCACTGCTAATTTTTGATTGTTCTGCTTGTAAAACCAGCTTTATAGCAGCTATGGGTGTTTTAATTTGATGTGCCCATGCTGTGTAATAATCAATCATATCTCTATAGACTTTCTCATTATTAGTTAAAATTTCAATTTTGCTTTCATTAATGATTTTAATTAGTTCTTGATAATCTTTTTCAATCAAATCCTTTGCAATTGGAAAAGAAAAATCCGCAATCGTAATGTTTCGTTTTAGTTTTTCAAGTGTTATATGTTGTTTATAAAATGAGAAAAAGTCAGTAATTCCAATGATAAATGCAAAAATATATGTTAGTACTAAGCTATAAACTGTGGGTTCTAAAGGAAGAGAATAAAGGAATGAAATAGAAAAAAATATACAGCTTGAAACCAACAGATAAATGATAAGCAACATATTCCGTTTTAAATATGCTCCTATAATGTTTATGTGATCCTTCATATTTTTTCCCCTCATTCTATAATATATCCAATGCCTTTTTTGGTTTTAATGAAATTTTCGAGACCTAACTCGGCTAACTTTTTGCGAAGCCTTGTTATATTTACTGTAAGAGTATTATCGTCAATAAAGCTGTCACTTTGCCAAAGGTGTTGCATAATTTCTTCACGAGATACCACTCTTCCGGCATTTTCCATAAGCAATTGCAAAATTTTGTATTCATTTTTTGTTAACTCAATTTTTTTATTTTGGTAAAGTAGAGTGGTATTATTGAGATTTAAAATAACTCCCTTATGCTCAATAAGGTTTATATTTGAGACAAATGAGTAAGTTCTCCTTATCAGGGCATGGACTTTTGCTGTAAGGACGTTCAAATCAAAAGGTTTTTCAATAAAATCATCTCCACCCATATTGATAGCCATTATGATATTCATATTATCGCTTGCAGAAGATATAAACATAATAGGAACTTTTGATATTTTGCGTATTTCGTTACACCAGTAAAACCCGTTGTAAAAAGGCAATATTATATCAATTAACACGAGATGTGGCTCAAATTGAATAAAGCACTCAATGATACTTTTAAAATCTGTAACATAAGATACATCAAAATCCCATTTGGACAAGTGGTTTTTTATAGTTTCAGCAATAGATATATCGTCTTCGATAATCATTATCTTATACATTAAAAATCACTCCGACAAAAAGTCTACATAAACTGGGTACAGACAGATTATATTTTTTTATGACCATTTATTCAAGCATGCTTTTGAGTAACAATTGATTAACAAATGTTCCTGTCTAACACTTTTGAGATTAAGAAAATTTGGTAAGATAGTATACTGCAATTTGGGTTCTATTTTTAAGATTTAACTTTTGAAGAATGGATGTTATGTAGTTTCTTACTGTACCTTCAGAGATGAAAAGCATCCTTGCGATTTCCTTATTTGAGTATCCTTGTGATATGAGCTTTGCAATTTCAAGCTCTCTTTCAGTAAGGTTTTGTGTTTTTTCAAGTAACTGCTTACTGGTCCTTTTCAATACATCTGAAATGTATAAAGCAATTTCTTTGTCCATAACAACCTTACCGTCAAGCACAGACAAAATAGAATTCACAATATGCTTTGCATCAGAGCTTTTGAGGATGTACCCATCTGCGCCAAAGCTCAGGCTCTTTTCTATGTAATCTTCTTCACAAAATGTTGTTAATATTATCACTTTGACATTTGGAAATTTGGTTTTTATATTAAAAATTCCTTCAATACCATCCATAACAGGCATTCTAATATCCATAAGAACAACGTCAGCATGCCACATCTTGAGAAACTCTATTGCCTCTTTTGCATTAGTGCAAAGGCTTACAACCTCAAAATTTTCAAGCTCAATGATGATTTTAAGACCGTCCAAAACGGCAGGGTTATCATCAACAATTAAGACCTTAGGTTTTTTCAAAGTAATCTTCCCTCCTGCTTTTTAATGGGACAAATACCACTATTGAAAATCCAGCATGGTTGTCAATGTTGACTGTTGCGCCCATAGACTTTGCTCGAAGTTTTATGCTCATGAGCCCCACGCCCTCTTTTATTTCTCCTTTTTTCTTGCCATTGTCATGCACAGCAAGACGTACATATGCTGGTTTTGATTCCAAAGATACAGCTACTTGTGTAGCATTTGAGTGTTTTGCCACGTTTAAAAGAGCTTCTTTGAGGATTGCCATTAGATTTTCAAATACGTGTGATGGAATGTTTTCAATGTCTCCGCTGCGGTTTAATGTTATGTTGCAGAAGTTAAAATTTTCTATCAATTGAGATAAGTACTTTTCTTTGGTTTCAAAAGAGTTTTTCATTGAATAGACAAACTTTCTCAAACTTTCGTAAGATGTTTGAGTCTGCTGCAAGCATGAAGATATGATTTGGCTTATTTGAGCATCTTCAAGTACTCCTTTTTTCTCCAGCAAGCTCTTTATGGCATTGAGCTGGATATTCAGCGCTGCCAAGTTGTGCCCAACTGTGTCGTGCAAAGAAGTTGCTATTTTCATCTGCTTGTTTTGTGCAGCAAGACGTTCTATTGTCTGTTGGGACTCTAAAAGCTGTGTTTTTAGCTTGCTTAGTTGCAGGTTTAAAAGTCTTAAGTGGTCAATTTTTTCTAAGTATTCGTGCTTTGTTGTCTTCAGCATCTGTGTGACTAATTTTAAAGAGAAAACAAAAACGCAGACAAAAACATATTCCCTTACCATCTTTGAAGGGATAAGAAAAAGGCTAATAAAGAGTATAGAGGCAATTGAGTAAATTGATAACTTGTTTCTATGGTGCAAAAATGTACACACTGCAGTTGGTATTAAAAAAGAGAATTCCCATCCGCAGAGAAAAATAGCAAAGAATATTATAATCAGCTCTGCAAAGACTGCCGCTGCTGTATGGTATATGGATTTTAGATATTCAGTTTTTAAGAATTCTAATGACAAAAATAGAAGTAAAAACAAAATTGCTATTTTGGAAAGCTTGCCATCCTCATATAAACTCCAAAGAGTATAGGCGCTTATAATGAATGAAAGCATTTTCTTTTCCCGCAAAGTTGTTATTGCTAAAATTTATTTTATCATATTGTTCAAAAAAACCCAAAATTATTACTGAGATTGATTTGTCAACTTTTGTCTTTCCGGAAGAGTTTGAACTCAGGTGTGGGGAGTACATAATATTCAAAAAAAGTAAAAGCACCTGAATAAGGTGCCTTTTTACAAATTCACAGCTTTGACATTACATTTTTAGAAAGCTGCTTTATGCCCGCAAGTGTAAAAAACAGACAAAATGCTGCCACTAACGCAATGTCAACCATCATACTTTCTATGGATTTGCCAGTTAGCACATTCTTTGTTAGATTTACTGCGTATGTTGTTGGGAAAAACAATGCAATCTTTTGAAGAAACTTTGGCATAATGCTGAGCGGCCAGTAGCAGCCACCAAGCATGCACATTATTGTTACGACCATTGAATTCAAACTTGCAAGTTTTCTCATGTCATTAACTATGCTTATAAACATTACAGCAAAAGCAACAAACATAAAGCTACAAATGGAGAGAACTGAAATAACAATAAGTATGTTAGTTCCAAAAGTAAGTCTAAATGCATACGAACATAGCAGCACAAAAAAGATTAGCTGTAAAAATGTAATGGAAAATATGCTCAAGATAGACTGCAGAATATAGCTTTGCTTTGAAATTGGCGAACACAAAATTCGCAGAATAACTCTTTCCTGGTAGTCTTTTAATATTATGTTAGAAGCATTTAATGCAAGCCAGAACAGAGACATTATAAAAAATCCTGAGGCAAAAGCAATTGAAAGAGATTTTGACTGCTGATGCAAAATTTTATTTAATACAAATGGAGAATGCTCCAAAATATACATTGAAGGTTCTAAAAAATAAGAGTTGTGTATTCGCTTTTGAGAAATAAATATTTTGAGTACACTGTTTAGATATTCCTTTAAAATAACATGAGTTTCAGACTTTCCAAATGTATATATTTTTATATTTTTCTGTTTTTCATTAATAATATCATCAACTGACTTGTTATTTAAAACAACAACACAGTCAATACCGCTTTGAACCATCTGGCTTACAATTGATTTGGTAGGGTCAAAGGTTTTAACATCAAAACATTTTTTGAGCTCTTTTTCAATTAGTTTTACAACCTTGCTTTTTTCTTTGTCTGTAATAATTCCAATTTTATAAGGAGATTCAACGCTTAATGTAAAAAAGGTTGAAAGAGCAACTGCAATTGAAGGAAGTATAATCATCAAAAATAGATTGAATTTGTCTTTCAAAAGGCGTTTTATATTTATCTTGAAAACTGCCATAGTTTCACCTTCCTCATTAAAAGTATGCAAATAAGAGCAATAATTAAACAAAGAAGAGTAAGATATACAAAAATATTTTTGACATATGCTATTTCACTTGGGTTGTAGATTATGGTAAAAAATGCAGACTGTACAGCATAGTTTGGCAGAATGTCTCTTACAGAACTTAAAAATTTTGTACTGATATCAATTCTTACATATCCTCCTGCCAGAAAGGTAGATATTACAGCAAATGAGCTAACTATAACATTTGAAAGTATATAGCTTTTAGAGAAAAGAGCAATAAAAATTCCCAATAGTATGGCAAATATGCTGTAGATAAAAAGAAGCAAAAATATAGGCCAAAGGTTTTCACCCCAGTTAGCACGGTAAATATATTTTGAAAAAAGAACTATTAGGCAAAGCTGAATATACAAAAATACCATCTGGGCAAATGCTTTTGAAACAAATATGATTTGCGGATTTCTTGGTGATGCAAAAAGTCTGATTAAAGTGTTCTGCTTTCTTTCTTCTTCAATAACAGCAATGCCGCCAAAGCTTCCATACAGTGCCATCATAACAACCATTGCAACAGCATAATAATCAAGAGCTCTTGGGAAGTGACTCGAAAATGCAGATTCAAAGTCTATCGATTTTGGTATGTCAGAAGGTGAGTAAATACTTCTTGCGAGTTTATAGTAGTTTGAAAATATGTTAAAATACACTTTCAAAAATCCAGCTTCCTGTGAACCTTCTTTTGAGGTAATTTCAATGTCAAAATTTCCAAAAGGGCTATAATTTGAATGGTTATTCCTTTGATACTCTTTGAATGTCACAACAGCAATGTATTTATTAGAGGATGAAAACTTTTTCAGTGCAGCTGACTTGGAAGAAAAAATTTCTGCATTGAATAATTTTAAAAAAGTTTTATCATATTTCAAAACGGTATCATAAATGCTTGGTTTTAAATTTTCTTCAACAATGATTATATTCATTTTTGGAATGTTGGCTTGCTTAAAATATCCAGATAGTGCATTTCCAAGGATGAAAATCAAGATGATTGGGAAAATTAGCATTATAGAAAGAAGAGGAATACTCATAGCATTTTCTTTTAAAGTATATAAAAAGGCTTTAACTGCTGCTCTCATGGACAATCTCTCCTTTTTCATCTATGGTATAGCCCATCACTGCAAAGTAGAGCTTTTCCATTGTGGGCTTTTCATAAGATATGGAAAGTATTTCACATCCATCCTGAGACAAAGTTTCGACAATCTCTTTTATAAGATTTTTTGACTTTTCAACAGAAACTGTAAGCTCATTTCCGGCAAAAGCTACACTTTCAACTCCATCTAAGTTTTTGATTTTTATCAGAACCTCATCTAAAATCTTGCTCAATTTTATCCTGATAATATTTGTATCTGACAGTTTTTTTAATAAAAATTCTTTTGAGCCATATTCGATGATTGTTCCTTTATTTATGAACGCAACAGATGAACAGATTCTGTCAACTTCTTCGATGTAGTGGGTTGTGTAAATTATTGTAATGCCGCTTTCAGAGAGTTTCTGAACAGAGTCCAAAATTAGCTTTCTTGAGTATATGTCAATTCCAACAGTTGGCTCATCCATTATAAGAAGTTTGGGGTTGTTGATAAGAGCTGCTGCAATGTTTACTCTTCTTTTCATCCCGCCAGATAGGTTTTTGACCTGTTTTTTGATGCTATCCTGCATCTGAACAAACTCTAAAGCAAACTCTATTCTCTCTTTCAAAAGCTTCCCTGAGAGGTTATAGAGCGAACCAAAAAAGCTCAAATTCTCATACACAGTTAAGTTGTTGTAGAGAGCAATTTCCTGCGGAACAATTCCAATCTGGGATTTTAATTTTTTTAAAGCTTTGTTTAAAGGTTTTCCGAATATATAAATTTCGCCTCTGTCAATGTTTGTGAGTCCCAGTATGCAGTTTATAAAAGTGGTTTTTCCTGCGCCATTTGGTCCTAAAAGTCCAAAGACTTCGCCTTCTTTGACTGTCAGTGACAGATTGTCAAGAGCCAAGACATTTGCGTATCTTTTTACAAGGTTTTTGACTTCAAGTGCAATCATAACTTTTCATCACCTTCTTAAATATTTAAATAGGATTTTTCTTTCAATATTAGAATATACTATTGAAGAAAATTTTTGTAGTGACATTTGTCATGTTTTTGTTAAAAGATTGTTTACAAATTTTTAAACATTTCTTTATACTTTTTTAAAAAATTTTGGGTTAAATATTATATAGAAAGGAAAATGAGAAAAGATCAGATGATGCAAAAAAGAGACTCCTCCTTTTAGAATAGATTTTGGAAGGGGCGGCAAAAGCGCAAAGGAACTCTATCCTTTGCCTCCGCCCCTTTCTTTGTTGAGGAGTTTGGATAAAAAGTGGAGTTGAGGTTTCAGGCATTATTTCCCCTTTTTTAGAATATATAGAATAAGAGCCCTCTACAATGAGGGCTCTTTTTTGAGAACTTACGAGCCGGCATTTTATTAGTCGGATGCCGGTTACCGACAAAACTTACTTGAGAAAAAAGACTTTCCTATTATCAATTATACCCCTTTTCTCGTGTTATATTAAGAATATGTTTTTTTAATCGGTCAAGATGATAACTTTTTTTAATTTTCTAAGTAAATTCTTCAAGTTTAAAAATAAAGATTTAGTACTTATGAATCTTTCAGTCTTTCCAGCCTTATCTTAAAAATTTCTAAAAGAGTTTCTCTAAAGTCTTCAGCTTCCTGAGAAATTTCTAAAAAATAATTAGTAAAGACATGCCAGTTTCAAAAAGTTTAAAAAATTCAAATTAGCAAATTAACCACATACCAGACAGCAGGCACAAATATTGCAGGGAGAAGATTGCCCACTTTAATTTTTGACACTCCAAGCATATTAAGACCTATTGCAAATATCAAAACAGAACCTACCATTGACATTTGCAAAACTACTGTGTCTGT